>JAHFUH010000024.1 GCA_023265215.1 Acidobacteriota bacterium | reverse complement strand
TTCATCTGAGCGGTCTGCTCGTCGGAGTAGCCGAGATCCTTTAGAATTTCTCCGGTGTTTTCGCCAAGCTTCGGAGCTTCCTTTCTCCAGGAAGCGGGCGTGTCGCTGAAATCCCACGGAAAGCCGACCTGCTTTATCAGCCCGACTTCAGGATGATTCGCCTCTATGAAATAGTTGTTGGCCCAGGCTTGCGGGTCCTTGCAGACTTCGATGGGAGACTGCACAGGAGTGCAGATCAACCCTGCCGTGTTCAAGTGTTGAAGCCATTCATCCCGGTCTTTGGCGGCAAATTTCTGATCCAGAATGCTGATGAGCTCTTTTGAATGCATGCCGCGCGCTTCAATGCTATTGAATTTTGGATCGTGTTCTAAATCAGCGATATCCAGTGCGCGGCTAAAAGCCGGCCAATAGCGGTCCGGCTGGAGATGGGCCACCGCAATCCATTTATCATCACGGCAGCGGTAATGATTGTAGAGGGGATTGCCATTCGCCGAGCGGGAATCTCTTGGGTATTCCTGACCCAGCATCGCCGGGGCGTCCATGATCAGGCCCGCGAGCGCGATGATGCTCCCCATCAGCGATGTGTCGACAACCTGTCCCTTACCTGTTTTTTCGCGGCCGTAAAGCGCAGCCGTGACTCCCCAAGCCAGCATCAGCCCGCCGATCTCGTCTCCCATACCCGGCAGCAGTTGCGAAGGGGGCGTTCCTCGTTCGCCGGCGCACATCATCAGGCCCGAACGGGCAATGCCCGTGTAATCAAACGAAAGGCTGCCGGCATCAGGACCCTTTCGGCCCCATCCCGATCCCTGCGCATAAATAAGGCGCGGATTTCGCTTCATTAAATCATCAGGCCCGATACCGATCTTTATTGGGGCATCGATGCTCATGTTCGTGAGAAACACGTCGGCTTTGTCGATCAGCTTCAAAAATATCTCTTTTCCCTGGGCTGACTTTAAATCGAGTGCAATGCTGCGCTTGTTCCGGTTGTTGCTTTCGAAATAGTAGTTGTGTCCTTTAAGCCCAACCATCGCGCCGATGAGACGCATAAAACCCCGCGCCGGATCTCCTTCTTTCGGCTCCACCTTGATCACGTCGGCGCCCAAGTCCGCCAGCCTGGTCCCAGCAATCGGACCCTGTTGAAACATGGTTATTTCTACAACGCGTACACCAGTTAAAGGCCCTGACATTGGAGTCCTCCCGTAGAGAAAGCCGCAATATTAGACTTGGGGAAATTGATAGTCAAGAAAACAAAAACACCACGGATCAGCCTCAGTCACGCAGCTTCAAAGCTGGACGCGGTATACGCGGACAGCGCGGAAGAACATAACGAATCCATAAATTTATCCGCGTTCTTCCGCGTATTCCGCGTCCCTGCGGCGTCACAATTCTTTTTACCGGCCAAGGCGTCGCGCCTTATCAAGGATGGCAGGCCTGGCTTGTTCCATCATATCGCGCATAGCTTCGTAGCGCATGGTGCGCTGCTCGAATGTGCGCTTATTCAGGGCGCCGAGGAATCGGCCCTCGAATTCTTTAAGAGAAGATCCATAGATGTGGTAGCTGTCAGCCATGTGGCAGTATCGGCCCACTTTAACGGTTTTCCCCGATATTTGCGAAATACTCTCTGCCATTTTCTGCTGCAGCTGCACTAAAGCGAACATGTTCATGAACGCAGCTTTGTAGGCGTCATTGGATCGAAACCGAGCGTTCAGGCTTAGGAACCATTCACCATCTTCCTCAGTAATTCGTCCCCAGAGACTTTGCAGACAAGCCGGGTCATAGCATTCATTGTCTTCCCAAACCTTCCATGTGACAGCCTGCGCCCTCCTGGTATGAGGGACCTCCGCCAATTTCCGGCACATTGTCTCAATTTGATCGATGGCGTCGAATCCGGGCACATCATAAGCAAACATGCGCCGGTGATAGGTGTATTCCCATCTTGTGTCGGAAGGATCTTCCGGATTTCTGATCAGATGATCTTTGATTCCCTCGCAGACTTCCATCACATATTCCTGGAGCTCCAGGGGCCCGCCCGGAAAATCTTTGTGGATCATCGGTTCGCGCCACGGATCGCTGATCGTTATGATCATTGTGGAATCCCTGCTCGGTGGATCTCCCGCTTTGTCGTATTGCGTCCGAATCTGGCAGCCGTCCCGGTTCAATTTGATAAGCGATTCCTCCCAGCCGCGCGCAATGCAATCGGCTTCCACGCAAAGCACAGGTATTCCTCTCATTCTATTCTCCATCCAAAGTAGGTTTATATACCATGCGCAAAGAACCCAAAGAAATTCAAAAATAATGTTAGACTCGATTAGGAGCCTGAATTCATGACAGATTTGTCCAAACTATATGATGCTATCCTGAACGGCGAAGAAGCATTGGCGGTAGGTATTACAAAAGAAGCGTTGGGAGAATCCGTTAATCCGTCAGAGCTGATCAGCAAATGGATGATTCCTGCAATGGATGAAGTGGGCAACCGTTTTGAAGCGCAGGATTTTTTCTTTCCTGAGATGCTCCTTGCAAGCCGTGCTATGAAGGCAGCGCTGGATTTGGTCCGCCCGATGCTGTCTGCAGGCGGCGTGCCGCCGACCGGCCGCATTGCAATCGGGACTGTCAAAGGCGACCTGCACGACATTGGAAAAAATATGGTTGCTTCCATGCTGGAAGGGGCAGGCTTCGAAGTAATCGATCTCGGGATTGACGCACCGGCTGAGAAATTTATAGAGGCCGTCAAAAGCGCTAATCCCAATATTCTCGCCATTTCTACACTTCTTAGCACTACCCTGCCGGAAATGAAAAAAATAATTGAAGCTCTCACGCAGTCCGGATTGCGCAGTCAGGCAAAAGTCATTGTGGGTGGTGCGCCTGTGACTCAAGAATTTGCCAATTCGATCGGGGCAGATGGATATGGTGAAAGCGCCGCTTCCGCAGTGAAGCTTGTTCGATCGCTGCTGGGTCATTGATATATAGAAATTTAGGGTAGCATCCCTATTAAAACCCTGTCAGCGAAATTCAATGCAATCGTGGAATCCTATTTGTTGGAGGATATAATCGTTGGCCGGCTCGAAAGCTAAACCTCGATCCTCGGATACCGAGATAATTCAAACGACTTCATGGTCGGCAGGCCCAGGCTGCCACGGGACTTGCGGGGTCCTGGCTCATGTTAAGAACGGCAAGCTCACCAAAATAGAAGGCGATCCGGACCACCCGTTCAATCAGGGGAGGCTTTGTGCGCGCTGTCTTGCCATGACCCAATATGTCTACCATCCAGACCGGCTGACTCGTCCGCTGAAACGAATTGGAGAACGAGGCGAGGGGAAATGGCAGGAGATTTCCTGGGAAGAAGCTTTTGATTGGATCGAAAAAAGAATGGATCGCATCCGGAAAGACTACGGCCCGGAGAGCGTCATCTTCAGCATGGGCACAGGCAGGGATATCAGCCCGTGGCTTTGCATGCTAGCCTATGCTTACGGTAGCCCGAATGTTGTGTTCGCTCTCAGTGGAAATGCCTGCTACAGTCCGAGGATTGCCGCGGTGGAAACAGTCCTGGGCGACTATTGCGTTCCGGACGCCGCGCAATGGCTCGAGAAGCGTTATGACGATCCGAAGTACCGGCTCCCCAAATGCATTATAATTTGGGGATACAATATCCCCAATACGTGCCCCGATAACATCTTCGGCCATTGGTTCATCGATTTGATGAAGAGGGGCACTGAAATTGTCTGCATCGATCCGCGGATGACATGGTTCTCTTCCCGGGCAAAACATTGGCTCAGGCTGCGCCCAGGGACCGACGGCGCCCTTGCGATGGGATTTCTCAATGCCATTATTAATGAAAGCGTTTTCGACAGGGAGTTTGTCGAGAAATGGACCAATGCTCCATTTCTCATCAGGACCGATTCAGGAAAGTTATTGCGTGAATCCGACATTCGGACAGATGGCAAACCGGAAAATTTCATAGTCTGGGACAGCAGTAAAAAAGAACCGGTTGTATGGGAATCCAATCGAGCGGCCTATCGCCCCGGCACCTGCAAACCAGCGCTGCACGGCAACCACACAATTGTTCTGAAAGATGGCGAAAAGGTCGTATGCAAAACAGTCTGGGATGGGTTTTGTGAAGAGGTGAATAAATATCCGCTGGATCGCGTTTCGGAAATCACCGGGATCCCCAAAAAGAAAATACATGCCGCAGCTCACTTTTTTGCGGAATGCAAGCCTTCCTCAATTCATTGGGGCTTGCCGATAGACTCAACTCCCGGAATCACGCCAACCGCCCAGGCGATCACAGCTCTCTGGTGTCTCACAGGCAATCTGGAAGTTCCCGGAGGGAACATCATTGCGCGAAACGCTTTCGAGTGCGTTTCCTATGCTTTGCCCGGAGCGGAGGGGGTTATCAAGCTTGCCTCGAAAGAAGCGGATCAGAAACGGATCAGCACCGACAAGTACGGACCTTTCAGAAAATTTATCTGGCGGGCCCAGACCGACACAGTCCTGGATCAAATTTTCACGGAAAAACCGTACCCGATCAAAGCAATCTGGATGCAGACCGGGAACCTGATTGCCGGGATCGGCTTCGAGCCAAAAAAATGGGTCGAAGCGCTCAAGAAACTGGATTTCATCGCTGCCGTCGATCTGTTCATGACTCCCACGACTCAGCTGGCAGACATCGTTCTTCCCGCTGCCAGCTTTCTGGAAAAGGACGGAGTCCGAAGTTGGTGGGTTCCCCTCCAGACCATCAATAAAGCCATTTCCGTGGAAGGCTGCAAGCCCGATGTGGAAATCAACTTTGAGCTTGCCAGGAGATTCGATCCGAATCTGCGCTGGAAGTCAGTGGAAGAGCTTTTCGACAATATCCTGCAGAAATCAGGAATGAGCTTCAAGGAGTTGCAGAAAAAGAAATGGGCTCTGCCGCCTGAAGGGAATCCGAGTGCTCCCTATCGTCGGCATGAAAAGGGATTGCTGCGAAAAGACGGCCGCCCCGGGTTCGAGACTCCATCCGGCAAGGTGGAACTGTATTCTTCGCTCCGGGAAGAGTGGGGATTAGAACCGCTGCCCCACTATGAAGAACCGCCGTTCACTCCTGTGAGCAGACCGGATCTGGCGAAAGAATATCCGCTGATATTATCCACAGGAAGGCGCTCCTTCGCCTATTTCAATGCGGAACACAGGATGATTCCCTGGTTGCGCGAACTCGATCCCAATCCGATCGTTGAAATTCATCCCGATACCGCAAAAAGCCTGAATGTGGGCGACGGCGAATGGGTGTGGGTCGAGAACTGGCTGGGCCGACAAAGGTTCAAAGCAAAACTCACGCTGGCAGTCCTGCCACAGATGGTGATGGCAGCTCACGGCTGGTGGTTTCCCGAAGAAGAAGGCGCCGAGCCGTCGTTGTTTGGCGCGTGGAAATCGAACATCAATCAGCTGATTCCTATGGGAAGCCAGGGGAAGGACGGGTTGGGCGCCCCTATCAAAAACCTGCTTTGCAAAGTATATAAAGTCTAGGAGGCAGCACGGCCGAGCTCCAGACCGGATGAAACAGCATGATTAAGAAAAAACCCAAATACGGATTGCTGATCGATTATGAGTATTGCACCGGATGCCATACCTGCGAGCTTGCATGCGCACAGGAATACAAGCATCAGCCAGGCGTGCGCGGCATAAAGGTTTTCGAAGTCGAGCAGAAGCTGCCGAACGGCAGCGCGTATCTGACCTATTTCCCCTTTCCTACCGAAGTCTGCATTCTGTGCCCGCATTTGACAAAGAAGGGGCTCGAGCCTGCATGCGTGAAGCACTGCATGGCAGCATGCATGAAGTATGGCCGCATCGAGGATCTTGCAGTGGAGATCAAGAAGCCCCGGATGGTCCTCTGGTCAGGGAAACAGTAGGCGTCCTTGGGGCCGTGTCTCCAAAATCCAATTTTTCAGCCAAACCTCGATTCCGAAATTTAGGCAGTTTACAGAGGCCTATCAGATATATGCCCCACGGATTAACCATCCCTAGCGCTGAAAGCTCGGCGCAGCAAAGCCTAGGGTGGAGGATCACGCGGTAGCGAGCTCCTTCACCCTGGGTACAGAAGGGGATGGGAAGGGAGCCCTGTAAGGGCGGCACAGTCGGCTTGTGTTACGCCCTTACAGGGCTTTTTCTCTTTCGCGACATAACCCAGAGCGAAGGCCGCAAAGCGGCCGAAGCTCTGGGTTCTATCAGTGCTCCAGACTTGGTCTCTTTTAAGAGCGCTGAACGATTGCCAGGCATTTTATTATTACTGAGCCTGTCCGGCTCGGGATGATTTCACAATTGAGTTTGACCGGACCAGAAAATGTGGGAATGCTTCCTTGTGTAAGTTTTTTGAGGCGTTCTCATGGAGTTCAAGGGCTTTGGTTGTGAACCAAAGCCCTTGTTGTTTGTAGAATAGGTGTTCAAATAGGGGACCTAATATTCTTGGCGAGATTGGGCCGGTCGGATATATTTCAGGCAAAAGGAGCGCTATGCGCAAAATCGTTTTTGTCCTCTCATTGGCCACATTAACGTTGCTCTTCGCCCAATCACCCGCGCCTTATCGTGTTACCGGCACGTACACACTGGGCGGGGACGGCAGTTGGGACTACATCGTGCCCGACCCACCCAATCACCGTCTGTTCATCGGGCGGCAGAATCGTGTGATGGTGGTCGACGAAAATAACGGGACTCTGCTCGGTGAAGTCGTCGGCATCCAAGGGGCGCACGGAACTGCAGTAGTGAATAGCTCGGGTCATGGATTTGCCACATCGGGTAACGACCGGTCCGTGGGCATGTTTGATCTGAAAAGCTACAAAGTGATTGGTCGGATTCCTGCCGCTGAAGATGCCGATGCCATCATCTATGACAGCGAATCGAACCGGGTTTTCACATTCAATGGCGATGCGCACTCCTCGACAGTCATTGATCCCCGTGCGGGGACGCTGATTACGAACATACCGCTCGGCGGAAAACCGGAATATGGCGCTTCGGCCGGCGACGGCAAAGTGTATGCCAATCTCACCGACACCAGCGAGGTAGTCGAAATAGACGCGAAGACGGCCGCCGTGGAGCGGCGCTGGTCCACAGCCCCATGCAAGCAGCCGGTATCGATGGCTATCGATACCGTACATCATCGCCTTTTTAGCGGATGTCGCAGCGGCGTGATGGCGATTTCCGACTATCAGGCCGGTAAAGTGGCAGCAACGGTTCCCATCGGCCAGGGCGTGGATGGCGCCGGGTTCGACGCGGCGTCAGGCGATGTGTTTGCTTCGAACGTAGACGGCAGTCTTACCGTGATCCATCAGGATTCTCCGGATCAATATCGCGTCATTCAACACTTGCAGACGCCGGAGGGCTCACGGAATATGGGGTTCGATCCCACCAATCACCGTATCTTCATAGCATCGGCGAAGTTCGGTCCGACGCCCGCGGGGGCCAGGAGAGGACCGGTGTTACCCGGAACATTCTCGCTAATGGTAATTGCGCGCGATTCAGCAAAGCACTGATCACGAGAAACGTGAACCGGCTGAGTTTAGACTCAATCCTCATTCTATCGGCCGATCGACGCTCCCGATTAGCCATTGACATAAAATCCAGGTGTGTCATCGTATTGTTGGTGATCTAGACTTCTCGCATGAATTGCACACACTAATCACAGGGCGCGCGCGGAGCTAATCAGGCAAGACTGCGGGGCATCTCCAGCCAGATACACACTGGAGATTGTCGATATATCTGCAAAAACCCAACGCTGGCGAAAGGCAAATGAATCATGGCCGTGCCGACGCCGATCCAAGAGCTTCCTGATCCGATCCGAAAGCTGATTGGCGACATTGCGGACAAGGAACAAGTTTATCTTGGATTAGATCTGAGATTGGCAAAGAGCAAGATGCACGGGCCCGCCGAGGCGAAACGATGGTGGCGAATGGGTTCTTAATTCCAGGAAAGGAAGTGATTACATGGCGAGGGATTTGATGCACCAGCTGAGATATCTCGGGGTAATTCCTCAGGACGGGCATAGCGATTACGGGTTCCGCGTTGAGGATGAGGATAAAAACGTCCGGCTCGTCGTCCTGGAAATAGAGGCTGGATTTTTCACGAGAAAAGATTTGATGTTCCAGGAAGCCCCGGACCTCTGTTATCAGAAAATGCTGACGGATTTGGGGAAAGAAACCGTGGATTCGCCCATTGGCGAGCATGTGCCGGTGACTGCCTCCGACATAGCCATGTATAGAGAAATGCACCCGACCACCAAGCAGCGCAAGTTCCATAAAATAGATCCAAAGTAGTCGAATGCAGGTGCCCAAAGAACTTTGTTCTCCCGGAGGCTGAACCTGCATCGGAATGTGAATTTATTTCTGCGCAGGCCTTAGCCGTGATAGTGTTTCCGGTGATCGGTGGATAACCGTCTCTGCTTGTGCGGCGTGGAGAGTCTTTCAGCAGCTTAGCCTGACTCGTTCTTCCTCTTATTCCTGCACTGGGCCGCGATCCATCGCATTTTAGTCCGAGGGAGCATAGCCGGGCATTGGGCCTGGTTGCCGTTGCCTTTTTTCATAGGAGCTTGAGTGATGGGTCGAAATATATTCGTTGGAAATTTGTCCTTCTCAATAGGAGAGGCGGAACTGCGGCAGCTATTTGAACAAAAAGGAGCCGTTGAGAAGGTTACCGTCATGCGTGATACCGATACCGGGAGATCACGGGGATTTGCATTTGTCGAAATGGCCACTGAAGAGGTGGCTCAAAAAGCGATCACAGAGCTGAATGGGTTCTCAGTGGAGGGGCGCAACCTGACGGTCAACGAAGCCAAACCAAAACCGGAACGGCGTCCTGGCGGCGGTGGCGGCTTCAGGGGTGGCAGAGGCGGCGGCGGAGGCGGCGGCAGGGGAGGATTCGGCGGCGGCGGCGGCCGGAACCGTGAACCCCGCTGGTAGATTCTCCCCCGGGGTAGTAAAACAATAGATTTATAAGTGCACGGGCGTGGACGGGTTGAACCTGGCCACGCCCAGCCTTCTACTGCTGCAGGTCTTCCGGCTGGATGGATTCATCACCGTTCAGAGAAGATGATTTTGCATCTTTACGCGCCTTACGGGCGTCGCGCTTCTCGACTGCGCGCTCATTTCGTTTCTGCTCTTTCAGCCTTTTGAGATAGGACGGTCTTTTAGTAGCCATTGTTTTTCCTCTCGATCAATAGTGGACGCGCAAGCGCCTCTTCCTGCCGGCGGCACTGAGCCTGAATCTCCTTGTACGGCCCTGTGCTGTTCCGGAATCCGGCAAGCCGGCCCCGTTTTTCTCTGGGGGAGCGAAACCGGGCAAACGTCTACGTTCAATCCGCGCGCCCAGAATCTTTTCGATCTGCCGCACGGTCGGTTCGTCTGCCTCCGCGGTGAATGTAAAAGCCTCTCCTGTGCTCTCGGCTCTTCCTGTGCGTCCAATTCGATGTGTGTAGGCGTCCACGGTATCCGGCATATCAAAGTTGATGACGTGGGAAATCTCCGACACATCAATGCCGCGGGCGGCAATGTCGGTGGCAACCAGGATATCGTATTTCCCGGCGCGAAACCCATCGATCGCCGACTGCCGTCGGTTTTGCGTCATGTTCCCCTGCAGCGCCGAAACCCGATAGCCATTTTTGGCCAGGTTGTCCGCCAGCCTGGATGCACGGTGTTTGGTTCTCGTAAACACCAGGACTCTCCCTGTTGGGGTCTGCTGCAAAACTGATAACAGCAGTTGAGGTTTCATTGCTTCCGAAACTGGATAGAGTGCGTGCGAGACGGTATTCACCGGCGCCATTGCTCCTACCTGCACCTGTACCGGATCCTTGAGAATGCTTTCTGTCAAACGCCGGATGTCCGCCGGCATGGTGGCCGAGAATAGAAGAGTCTGACGCTTGACAGGCAGATACATGAGAATGCGGCGAACATCGGGAAGAAATCCCATATCGCACAAGCGATCGGCTTCGTCCAACACCAGGATCTCAATGCATGAAATGTCCATATGCCCTTCTTCGATCAGATCAAGAAGGCGCCCGGGGCAGCCGACAAAAATTTCGACACCTTTCTGCACGCTCCTGATTTGGGCATTCCTGCTCACACCGCCGTAAACTGTTGCACTGCGAATCTTGCTGTTTCCACGCAGCTCCGCAATCGATTGATGCACCTGTTCGGCAAGCTCTCTAGTGGGCTCTATGATCAGGACTCGCGGTCGCCGGGACGGGGCTTTCCCCAGATGTTGTAATATGGGTAGAATGAAGGCCGCAGTTTTCCCGGTCCCGGTCTGCGCCAGCCCCAAAACATCGCGGCCCTGTAGAACGAGGGGTATCGCCTGCTTCTGTATTGGTGTCGGATTAGAGTAGCCGGCTGCGCGGATGGCGGCGTTAATATGCGGATTAAAAGCAAACTGCTCGAAATTTAACAGATAAAAGCTCCTTGGCTGAATGAGCCAAGTCGCACTCTCAGCCCAGATTGTATTTGGAATTCACTTCACCGGATGCAGTGCGGATGCGGCTGGCGAATCAGTGAAAGTATACCATTGAATGATGCCAAATCAAAATTTCTAATTCGCACACAAGTGCAATCAGAATGAGTATCCCTTCTTATTATTGCACACTTCGCGTTATTCCGCATCCAGCTTTAAGGCTGCGCGTAACTGAGGCGTTACCTCGGACGGGCTGCTAGCTTCTGTCAATACGGGCGGTCTTCGAAAACACGACCGGAGTTTCATCTTTAGTGCTTGCTCGATTACATTGAAGATAACGCCCCGATTCTGGAAGAGGACCCGCACCCACTCTCTCTGGGTCATCTGGGGGAAATATATGCCTCGAAAGGCCAGACGGGAAAGCAGATGGATGATGCGGTCCGCGAGAGAACCCGATTCCAACCACCTTAAGGCCGAGGCGTTGGCGGCTGGCTCATAGGACGATCCCCAAGCCTCGCGCACTTCCGCTTCCGCCTGCTCCGAAGAGATCCCAAGGGGTGAAAAGCCCATCCTGAAGGGCTTGAACTCGAGCCAATGTTTCGGTCGCGTGAGCCGGCCAGCTAAAGCCAGCCGCGCATATAACGGGGTTGCCGGATAGGGAGTCAATAACCCGAATACTGGCAGCCCGGGAGGCCAGGAGCGAATCATACCCAGGGTTCGTTTGGCTACGCCGGGTTTGTCGCCATCCATGCCGAAAATGAAGGAGGTGATTGCATAAACACCGTACGATGCGAGGCATTCCAGAATCTCTTTGTACTCTTCCGGCTTATTGAACCCTTTCCGCAGGCTTTTAAGGCTTTTCGAATCGATAGACTCGAGACCGATAAAGATCCACTTGCCGCCGCTTTGCGCGATCAGCGAAACCAGTTCTTTGTCCCGAAGCAGGTTCATGCTTATCTGCCCCACCCATGGAAGCTGAGCGTTGCGGGCTATCATTTCCCGAAGGAGGGACTTGGTGCGTTGTGGATTGATCGCGAAATTATCATCGATAAAGAATACCGCAATCTTGCCGTTTTGTTTTTTCTCCAGAGATTTCAGCTTTAAGAGTTCATCGACGACACTCTTGTTCGAACGGAAGCGGATCGAGTCGCCGAAAAAGCCGGTCACTGTGCAGAATTCGCATCCATAAGGGCAACCCCGGCCGGTCTCAACCGGAAACAACTGAAAGCTTTGCCAAGTCATCCCGACATACGAAAGCAACCGTCGCGCCCACTTTGGGAAATGCCGGATGAGATTGAATTGATCCAAATCCATCCGGTCCCATTGGATTTCAGGATACTCTTCCAGGGAAGGTTTGCGGGATTCTCCGGCTGCGTCCAGATCGATATAGGTTTTCTGCAGCATGCCCTGTTCTGCATCCGCAACAATTCTCGGCCAAATCCGGTCCGCTTCCCCCAGCACCACTGAATCGGTATGGCAGGTTCCGCCATCGCACCCCAGCGCTTCATCGGGCAATTCCGTCACATGCGGACCTCCCATGATTACGGGGACTCCGGCGGCTCGCACGGCATCCGCCATTTGGTAAGCTTTCCTTATTGTGCGTGTCATGGAACCAATCCCGACCAGACCGATGTTTCTCTCTCGGATATATTTCACCAAGTCTGCCGGTACCATATGGTGGGAGTTTCCATCCACCAGAAAAACCTCATGGCTCTTCGGAGTGATTGATTTGAGCAGAAACATCCAAAGGTGGGGCATGAAGTTGTTGGTTACTTCATTGTCAGGACTGTAGAGCAAGATATTCATTCTCGGACTCCGCTTACTTGAGAACGATCTTTCGACCGTCTCCCTCTGAGACATTCGTAACGGCGGTTCTATTTGCCATCGTCCCTTCGCCCAAGGTTATTTGCCCGCTACAATCCAGAAAATGGATATCCCTGATTATTCGCGAATCAATCTTCATAAATTCTCTCTGATTGGATGTGCTGTAAAAAAACACAAGCCTAGTGGCGTTTACGTCTCTGAAAAGGGCGCTTCGATCGGCTGTGGGCCGGCGGCCGGCTCTCAGCGTTTCCGGGCATATTTACGGTGCCCAGCGGAATGCGGTTGCCGCACCGGGAGCAGTGATAATTATTGTGCTGCAAAGCTATGCCGGGAATGCGGGACTGAGAACCACACTGGGGGCAAGTTACCAATGCTTCACCTCGCGCCATGCTGTGTTCCTTTCCTTTGTACAGACCTATCCGCGACCCGAAAGGTCTTTCTTCATGGATTTCTTAATTGCCGCTGTTGCGCTCAATACAACAATAGGTTGGATTTCAAACCAGCGTGGGGAAGACTTGGGAATAGAGCGTGGGTATAATGAGTATAACTTGTAGGACTTATCTGGGAAAGCATAGGATTGTTCGGAACCCGGAGGCTCCTGCAATCCGGAGCCTCCACGTAGAATGGGCCGAATCAAAGCTTCACTACATTCTGAGCCTGCAGTCCCTTTGGGCCTTGTGCAACATCGAATTCGATGCTGTCGCCTTCATTCAGCGACTTGAAGCCAGTACCTTGAATGGCGCTGTGATGGACAAAAACGTCGTCCCCTGAATTGCGGCTGATGAATCCATAGCCCTTTTCATTATTAAACCACTTCACGGTTCCTTGTTCTCTCATTTGTTTTCCTGATCTAAATATCCCCTGGGTAGGGTACTTGTTTATGATTTGGGGCTTCGGTAATCATTCGCAATTTATCGGGCGCAATAAAAAGCTGCCTTCCCCTAAGGAGTCTGCAGCCGCATTCAATCCACGAAATGTTACAAAAACCTCATTGGGCCTTAGACTGTACATCATTCAACCACAGAAAGCAACCCACCAAATGTCCGGCGGGTATTCCATTAGTTACGCGAGGAGAAAAGCGAACCGAAGGTCTTTGCAGGATTTTTTAACTTTCGAGTGGACAAATCCTTGGCGCCTTGTTATGGTAGGCTGGACCATAACAAAGTGCTTCTATGGGAAACGTTAAGGTACTCCATCCACTCACCTTTAGCGGTCGCGCTTTTCCCCGGGGCGAGATTGAGCTCATCCAACAAATCTGCCGCACCTTTGCTTCTCTGGGCAGGACCGAGATTTCGCGCACCATATGCGAATTGTTGGAGTGGAAACGCCCAAATGGCGGTTTGAAAAACCACGAATGTCGCGTGCTGTTGGAACGAATGCAGGCCTTGGGGCTGGTAGACCTACCGCCGCTGGTGCGATCCGGCAGGTCTGGGACGCGATTGGTATCGGTTACATCACAAAGCGAACCCGAGGCTGACCTGGTCGGATCTGCTGGGGAGTTCGAGCCTCTGAGTATATCTATTGTTGTCAGCGGCGACGACAAAGAGAGTCGATTATGGAGGGAGTTGATCGAGCGCTATCACTACCTGCACTGTCGGGTGCCCGTGGGAGCCAACTTGCGGTATCTGGTGCGTTCTCAACGCACACCGGACAGAGTTTTGGCCTGCATGTTATGGACGTCTCCTGCTTGGAAGATGGCTGTGCGTGATCGCTGGATTGGATGGAACGACGAGCAACGTCGTCGCAACCTGCAACTGATCGTCAATAATGCTCGGTATTTGATTTTGCCTTGGGTCCACGTTCGGGGATTGGCAAGTAAGATTCTTGCTCTTTGTGCTCGCCAACTGCCTGGAGATTGGGAACGACGTTACGGCTATCGCCCCCTGTTGTTGGAGACGCTGGTAGACAAGCGTTTTCAAGGCACGTCCTATCGTGCGGCCAATTGGCTTTCGCTAGGACAAACAAAAGGCGGAGGCCGAACGGATCGTCTTCACACAGCGCAGGATCGATCTTCGAAAGAGGTCTATGTTTACCCCCTTTGCCGCAATGTTCAAGAGCGTCTACACATCGCAACGGCTCCAGTTTTCTCTGGCTCTGATGAGGATCAAGACGGATCATGAGCATCGCTTCCTGTTTAGGTTGTTTTGAAAAACAACAAAAGATTGTTGTTCTGGAAGAAGAAAACAAACGCCTGAAGGCTCAATTGCATTACCGCGAAGAAAAAGAAAAGCAAGGTTTCTATGGCTCTTCCACACCGTCATCGAAGCAGCCAGTCAAACCAAACAGCGAACTGGACGATCTAGCCAAGCGTGGTGGCGCACCTCCAGGCAATCCAGGCCACGGCCGAAAAAGCATCGACTCCAGTGAAGCGTCTCGCGTGATTGAAATACTCTTGAAGCCTTGTTGCCCGGACTGCGGGCGGGTCTTGCTCAACAAGGGATTTGATGAACGCTCGGTATTGGAAATCCCGCCACCAGAACCAGAGCCAATCCTATATCGACTGGGGAAAGGATATTGCCCGCATTGCCGAAAGACTTTTCAACCTCGCGCACCGGCAGTATTGCCGAAAGCCTTGTTTGGCAATCAACTGACGGCCCACGCTGCATGTCAGCATTATCTGCACGGGATCCTCTTGGGCAGAATCTCGGACCAGATGGGCCTGTTGTCCGGGAGCCTGATCCCGGTCATGCACCGCTTGGCGCATCTGTTCAAATCGGTGCCACCCCTGCTGGTCGAGCAGTACCGCCATGCGCTGGTGCGGCATGCCGATGAAACCTCCTGGCGCACCGATGGGCATTTCGGCTACGCTTGGCTCTTCTGCACTCCCGACCTCAGTGTCTTTTTATTCCGCACCACACGGTCGAGAACCGTGCCGCGAGAGATCTTTGGCGATACACCTCTGCCGGGTGTATTAGTGGTAGATCGTTATCAGGGCTATAACCGTTTGCCCTGCCATCTGCAGTACTGCTATGCCCATCTGATGCGAGAATGCGAAGACCTTGCCAAGGAGTTTCCTGATAGCGCTGAGGTCAATGTTTTTACAGCTGCCCTGATTCCGCTTCTTGGCACAGCCATGCACCTGCGCAGCCAACCCTTGTCTGCCACCCAGGTTTTTAAGCAGACGCTTCTGACAAAAACTCAGATCATTTCCGTCTGCGACCAACCAGCCTTGCATTTGGGAATCCGCCACATTCAAGACATCTTCCGAGATAATGCAAAGCGTCTCTATCATTGGGCTGAAAATCGGAACGTCCCGGCTGATAACAACCGCGCCGAACGAGAACTTCGCCCCACTGTCATTGCTCGCAAGGTCAGCTTCGGATCCCAGTCCGACGAGGGGGCAAGAACCTGAGAGATCCTAATGACCGTGCTTCACACGCTGCGAAAGCGGCAGCCAAAGCCTGAGAAACACTTTAAGTGCGTTCTGGATCAATTGGCGATGGATATGAAACGAGATCCGCTCCCTCTGCTTTTCCCTGCCAACTCAAGCTGAGAATCGGTACGAATGCTCTGTTGTTTCGTATTCAGCCAGCAAAGAGGTTGATCTCTCCGCAGGCAAAGCCCGGTACGCTTTTCTCCCCGCGTAACTAACGGAGTACTCCGGCGGGTTCGTTTGGAGTGTATTCCCCTGCATCCATTGCATCAAACCTGCGGCGATATATTAATTAATTTCGGCTAAGCAATGGAACGTGACATAATTGAAGTCTGACCATGTGAATGGTTTGCAATTAGGCGATGTCTTGAAGAACTGGCTCTTGAGCAACACGATCTTGTAGCGGCTGGGCTCCGCGATCTTTCCCAGACAAACAATTGTGGTAAACGGGAGAAGAATGACAACACCCAGATTGTATGTCGCGGGTTTTGCGGCAGTCCTGGTATTCCTGACTTTATGCTATGCTATTTTTTACACAAACTCCACAGCCTGGCAGTTGTTTAGGGCGCTCTTTCCGGCTTTGATCGTCTTCCTATGGTGGATGTTGGATAGCGCGGCACTGCAGAAGCGGATCAAACGCCTTGAAACACGATCCGAAATTGCAGACGAGAGGAGAGTCACTGCGCAAACCGGGCTCCTGGAAGTCGAGCAAAAGCTGTCTCAGATAGAGAACAGGGTCGTGAACTGCGAAAATCCGTCGCCCACAGGTGACCGATCAGGACAGCATAACCAGGAACCGGTGAAGGTCAAGCACAATGCCATTCCTCTACTGCTTCCGAGATAGAACCGGCTAGGCTGGCTGCCGACCTCCGGATGGATTGAAAAAAAAAGGCCTAATCACGGATTAACGGATGAATCCTGTAATTGGAATTGTGTAAACTATTTTTGTTAGTCTTATTTGAAAGAGGCAGGTTATGGCAAAATCCAGAGACACTAGGAAAGATGTTAAAAAGAAACCCTTGAAATCCATGCAGGAAAAAAGAAAAGCCAAGAAAGAGAAGAAGTCGAAATAATGAACAGCCCCTGCAGTACGGGATTCGCAGGCAAAATAATTTCCCGGAATTCTGATTCCGAGGAGAGGCTGGGACACCGGAGGAATACATCACGCGGACAATTGATATATAAGCGCCGCTTGTCACCCCAAGAGAAAATCTCCCCTACTGAATAATCCAACAGAGGAGGATTCTCCCTGGGATGAAACGCCCGGCTCTATTTCTTGAGGTAGAGGGTACTCCCTTTGCGCGTGACCTTATATCCCTTCGCCTCCCATTGCGCTTTCTGCTTGGCAGCTGAATCTGCATTCTTATACTCGCGTTTTTCGCTTATAGGCGTTTTAGCTTTGGCCTTTGCCACAATAAACCTCCCTTATGGAAAATTTAACAAAACTTATACAAGCATGAAGGGTAACCTCAATAGCGTAAGAACGCAAGTAATGAAAGCGTCTAAAGAGGGCGGCGGCTGCCGCCCTGCGATCAGCTTTTCTAGAAAATGGCTTTAGGTGCCGTGCTGAATACTGTTTTTTGTTTCCGTCCGTTGGCTGCCATAACATAGATGATACTGACCAAACCCCAAGCCACACTATCGTAACCATCAGGCCGAATCCGATATGGTGTTGCACGTAAGCTGGCTATAGATATAGCCGACTAAACTTGCCATAAACGCAACCATAACGCCCGGATATACCCAGTAGAACAGATGCGCGGCCCAGTCCGTAACAATTTTCGCCAGCCTTGCCCACCGATGATGCATGAGACAAAAGCCCGCGTTTATTTGTTCTTGATGTTATCGAAGCCCATGTCCTTTGCATGCATTTGCACTCATGTTAAGCCTGCACGGAGCGTATGCAAAGAAAACAGCTTTCTGGCTTTGCAGGCTGGATATTGCCAATAGTGTTGGGGGCTCCTCGGCAAACTTGCTAGCGCCCGAGGAACTCCCAAACACATTAGGCCAGCCGTGTTCCCGCCTTTGGCGCGAAAAACCAAGCGGAACCAGTGGCTATTTTCCGGGCTTCTCCTCGCGCCGAATGTCGATATCATCAGGGTACATCAGCGCTTCTCTGCCACGCTCCCCCGTACGGATTCGTATCACGTTATCAACCGGGTAAATGAAGATCAAACCATCCCCTTCTTTTCCGGTTCGTGCAGCATTGGTTATCGCTTCCACGGCCTTCTCCACGTTATGATCACTGAGGACGACATTGACCTGCATTTTAGGGAGCAGATCCATATTATAGGACGTGCCGCGCCACGAAAGCTCAATGCCGCCCTGGCGGCCGTGGCCCCGGACTTCATAAACGTTCATTCCAACAATGCCAATGCTCTGCAAAGCCTCTTTGACTGCGTCCAGGGCCTCTTCCCGTATAAAAGCTTCTATTTTCTTTATCATTAGCGCACTCTCCTTTTATCCAAACCGCGCATTAGGGCTGAAAATGCATTCAGTATATTGACAATCACTTCATTCCCACATGGGATCGACTCCCCGGCACCTGATGGGAAAGCCGTCCGCCTGGCATTATTACATCCACATTGGTGTACCCAAGCATTCCCATTTCAGGCACGTCGAGGCCCATCAATTCGTGAGCGGGCTCGGCGCGCATCAGCTTGAGTGCGTTAAGGACCTTGAAGAACAAGTAGGACAAGCCGCCAACGACCACGAAAATAGCGAGAATTTCAAATAGTTGGGCCACAATCTGCGTGGTACCTCCGTGAATCAGGCCGGTAACTGTGGTATTGACTCCATTCCAGCCGGCAGACGCCGGATTCCCGTTGGCGAAAATACCAACGGCCAACAAACCCCATAAGCCGTTGACGAAATGCACAGGTACCGCCCCTACCGGGTCATCGATGTGCATTTTTTCAAGTGTGAAAGTGGCCAGGCAAACGATTACGCCCGCAATCAGTCCTATTACCGTTGCCGAGAGCGTTGATACAAAAGCGCAGGGAGCAGTAATTGCAACAAGGCCTGCCAGAACTCCATTGACCGAAAGGCCGGGATCAGGTTTCTTACTTGGACCAAAGAGCCACATGTATAACATTGAAGACATACCGCCCGCCGCACCGGCTAAGAGAGTATTGACGGCAGCCAAAACGGCCAATGATCGCCCTGTGCCCAAAAAGGCCAGAGAAGAACCAGGATTGAAGCCGAACCATCCGAAAAAGAGAATGATCGTGCCTAATATGCCCATTGGGACATTATGGCCCGGCATTGCGTTTGCCGAACCATCCTTATTGAACCGACCAATGCGGGGCCCTAGGACAATCGCTCCGGCCAGAGCCACTGAGCCCCCGATCATGTGAACCACTCCGGATCCTGCGAAATCGACTGCACCGTTACCAAGACCGAACGAACGGCCCAGGTTCTGCAGCCAACCCCCACCCCAAACCCATCCCCCAACCAGCGGATAGACAACCATGCTGACCCAAAATCCCATCAGTACAAAACCACTGAACTTCAGTCTCTCTGCCGTGGAACCCGTGGGAATAGTGGCGGCGGTATCCATAAAAACCATCTGAAAGAGAAAGAAGGCCAAAATGCCGCTGGATGTCAAGCCCATAAGAGCGAACCCGCTGCCTCCAAGGATGCCATGCTGACCGATGCGAATCAGTGGCGTAGCCAGAAGGCCGGTCCAGTCGCCCAATGTCGTGGGGGAGTGAGCCCATTCCGACAAACCATGAATCGCCGGATAGGTGAAATTTACGGCGCCGAATTGAAAGGCAAATCCGACAAGCCAGTAGCCAACTGCTCCGATGCAGAACACCATCATATTCATCATCATGGTGTGGGCTACGTTTTTTGCGCGTGTGAATCCCGTTTCAACCAAGGCAAAGCCGGCCTGCATAAAAAATACCAGGAAGCCGGCGATCAACATCCACATCACATTAATGCCTTCCCCGAGATCCTTATTTGTCGGCCCATCACTCTGAGCCCATGCACTCCCGCTCACTGTCAGTAGGACTGCCATAACGCACACAAGAATTGACGAGTGTTGCAAGATTTTCTTCCACATGAGTTGAAACCTCCGTATCAAAAATTAAATATCGTTGCATCCCGATCCGCTAATTACGCAACAGTCGTAGATTTCGATGTTATTCCGCCTACCATGAAATCCTCGCTGCATATTTATGCAAGATGTGCGCCAACGGCTCTGGAATGCTTGGCAATGGATAGCGTTCACCGGGCAATCCACAGTTCTATAAAGGCTTAACACAGGGAAAGTGTTCGGAAGCGAGTGGGCGCAAAGAATTTGATATATTACATATGTGTCTCTATAATATCCTATAATTGCATATATGTATATATATGTTTCCGGGTTTGCCACCCCTCACAATTCGAACCAAAATGCCATGCGATAAGAATGGCATCGCGTGCATTGCTATAAATTCACTGTCAGGTAACAAAGGCGACGAGTTTGAGGATCGGGGCGCAATAGAAGAAATAATATAATTACAGTAATGTACTATCAATGGCCCCATATATACAATTAGGTAAGCGTTAATAAATTGATCCGGTGCCGCGGACCGAGCCTAACACGCAGGCAATACCCAATAAATAAGGGCTTGGCATGGATTAGGCGAGGCAATCCACAGGCTTGGTACTGCCTTTGCATATCCACGGGCGGCTGGTTCCCCATTGATTGCGCGATCGGCCAATCAATTACTGAATGAAATTGCATCTGAGAATAGAAACGTTGAATTGAATAAATTCCTGAGGCAGTCCATGTTCGATAGCAAACCATCAAAAGTGACTAAAGTAGTCGTCGCGACTACTGTTATGCTGGCTTTTATATCGTTTTGGAGAGCAGCGGCTATTGTTCTTTGCGATCTTTCGTCGTCCGCATAATATGCGGGCGGTCTCGCAGAGGGCTTTGTCGGAAAGTCCGCTCCATGGTTCATTCTCGCGATCATGCTCTTTTCCTACGCCGTGCGTGCGGTCTATGTCGAAAGCTGCAGCATGTTTGTCCGCGGCGGTGTTTATCGCGTTGTAAGAGAAGCCCTGGGCGGAAATCTTGCCAATATTTCAGTTTCAGCTCTCATGTTTGATTACGTCTTAACTGGCCCGATCAGCGGCGTGAGCGCGGGCCTTTATCTTGCGGGCATGATCAACGAGACGGCAGAACTGCTGCACGCCCCAAATATCCGGGTTCACCCTCAATATTTTGCCGCGCTATTTACAATCCTGATAACGCTGATGCTCTTCTCCATGGCCATTATCAACCTCGTTACAAAGAAGACGGCCACCATTTGGGGAATTGCATTCACGTTGGGCATTTATATCATTTTTCTTTTAAGTGAACGGGCGAATCGGCGGCGTGCCGCCGGGCAGCGTCCAGAGCTCGACAAATTCCGGCTGGTTTCTCAGGAAACGCTTTCCCAGGAAACAATCAGCGCACGCCCGGGAAATGTGATTGTTGCGATTCGCAATCCTCGCCAATTGGATCATCTTCAAAGAGTGCTTGCGCGAACGGATATCCGAAAAATGGACATTGTGGTTCTAACTGTGTTGCCGATCATCAGAAAACGTATTTATTTGAACACTCGCCGGTTAAGCGAGTTTGGTTATTGCCGCAATATGGCCGTGTAGTGAATGCAATTTCATTCGTAAATGCCCGACATAAT
>JAHFUH010000339.1:2586-6188 GCA_023265215.1 Acidobacteriota bacterium | reverse complement strand
CGAATTTCGATATTCCTTGTTCGATATTCTGCGGTTCAAAAACATAATCATAATTGCACGCCGGAACGGCAGAGCCTTTTCGAGTCTCGCCGCCATAGGCGGCGGCTTATCAGCGGTAGTTACTCTCAAATCACTCGAAGACTTCTCTATATTTTGATCCGGTTATCGTCTTTTGGGCAAATCCAATACATTCCGCCTGGGTTATCGCGATATTTGATAACTTTCGTCGCTACCATCGTGGTGCCGCATTTCGGACAGGGATGCTCGTACCCTGCCCCTTTGTCGCCCATGGCGGCGCGTGCTGTTTTGGAAATTTTCTCTGCCATCTAAAATTTCTCCTTTAAGTGCCAAGGTATAAAAACCAGAAATTTTACGGATCAGGCGGCCTGCGGTCAATAGCATTTTACTGGCAGCGAAATGGAAGACCGGATTCAAATTGAGAGACCGTACTGGTAACCGCGATCGTAAGCTTTCAGATTCATGTTTTCCGTTCCTGGCGGGACAGACTCTTTGACCGCTTCTTTGACGGCTTCATAATTGACCAGTTTCGTAACAGCTGTGAAGAACCCCACCATGACGATATTCAGAATCATTTTTCGTCCAAGTTCTTCTGCCAGGCGCGTGGCCGGAATACCGTAAAGCTTCATGCCCGGTTTGGGCTCTTTGAGTTTAACAAGGTCTTCCTCGATAATGAGGATTGCATTATCCGTCGTTTCGGGGAGGAATTTGTTGCAAGCTTCCTGGGACATGACCAGGAGAATTTCTGGTTTGGTAACATAAGGATAAAGAATTTTGGATTCTGAGAGGATGACCTGGGCGCTGCATGCGCTGCCGCGGGCTTCCGGCCCAAAACTTTGGGTCAGGGTGGCGAATTTATTGCCGTAAATGCTGGCGGCGCGGCCAATAATGATTCCTGCAAGGATAACTCCCTGGCCGCCGAATCCTCCGAATTTGATTTCGGTTGCGCTCATAAAACTCCCTCGTAGGTTTTGAAGGAAGATCCGAACCTGTCCGCCATTTTTGTGTTATAGGAGTCGAGGAAGGAAGGTCGCTCGCGATCGATGAACTTGCCGCAGGTGATCTTTCCCTTGAAATCCAAACCGACCTCCCGCGTGTCGGCGCCATTTTTAATGACGCTGTTTTCTTTATAGAACTGCATCGATTCCAGACCATCCCCGAGTTTGTTTCTTCTCCCGTAAAGGGTTGGGCACGGGCTGATGATTTCAACAAAGCTGAAGCCCTTTTTCTGGATTGCCTCCTTCATAGCCTTCGTCGACTGCCTTACATGAAATGTGGTCCAGCGGGCGACATAGACAGCACCGGCCGATTCGGCGAGGTGCGGAAGATTGAAAGGCTCTTCGAAATTGCCATAGGGTGCGGTCGAAGCGACTGCGCCAATTGGGGTTGTAGGTGTAACTTGGCCACCAGTCATGCCGTAGGTGAAGTTGTTGACGCATATGATCGTCAAGTCCATGTTCCGGCGAGCCGCATGTATGAAATGGTTGCCCCCAATGGCAAAAAGATCCCCGTCGCCACTGTAAACGACCACTTTCAGTTTTGGATTGGCCAGTTTGAGGCCGGTAGCAAATGGTATGGGGCGCCCATGAGTGGTGTGGAAACTATCAAGCTTCAGATAGCCCGCGACTCGTCCGGTGCAGCCGATTCCAGAAACGACGCTGATTTTGTCCGCCGGGATTCCGCAAGAATCAATGGCGCGCACAAAACAGTTCACGGTCGTTCCGAGGCCGCAACCCGAACACCATATGTGCGGCATTCGATCCGTTCGGAGATAGTTATTAACCGGGTTGATCGGGTTCATCTTGCCGCCTCCTTGCCCTGCTGGAGTTTTGCCGCTTCCATTATCTGCCTGCAAATAACTTCGGGCTCGTGCACCGTTCCTCCGCCGTGCGGAACCAGATATGATTTCGCCTTGCCTTCAATGGCGCGCTGCATCTCAAAAAACATTTGGCCGTAATTAAGCTCAGGCATGACGAAAGCCTGTACCTTTTTTGCCAGTTCACGAATGCGGTTCTCGGGAAAAGGCCAAGCCGTAATCAGGCGCAGGTGCCCGACCTTTATACCCTGTGCTTTTGCCATTTCGATCGCTTTGACGGCAACCCGGGATGTAATGCCATAAGAAACAAGCACCACGTCCGCATCTTCTATTTCCGATTCGTCCAGCATGACAATTTTGTCGGAATTCTTCCGGATTTTATCCACAATCCTTCGCACTAATTTTTCCTGGGCCTCCGCGTTCATGACAGGATAGCCTCTCTCATCGTGAGTCAGCCCGGTCACATGGAACCTATGGCCGTCGCCGGCCTTTGCCATTAGAGGAACCGCAATGCCGCTTGCCTGGTATGGCAGATATTCGCCCGGCTTTGCATCGGTATATTTGCGTTCCGTTACTTCAATCTCATCAGGCCGTGGAATCACAACCTTTTCAGTCATGTGCCCAACACATTCGTCCATCATCAACAGGACGGGCACCCTATACTCTTCAGCCAGATTGAATGCTTTAATGGTCAGGTCATAGCATTCCTGAGGGGAGTTGGGAGACAAGGCAATGATTTCGTAGTCGCCGTGGCTTCCCCAACGTGCCTGCATCATATCCGCCTGGCCCGGCAGCGTAGGTAGCCCGGTCGAGGGTCCGCCGCGCTGCACATTTACAAAAACGCACGGTGTCTCGAGCATGACGGCGAGGCCTATGTGCTCCATCATCAATGAGAATCCCGGGCCCGAGGTCACAGTCATCGCTTTGGCTCCCGCCCAGACGGCCCCCTGGATTGCAATCGAGGATGCGATTTCATCCTCCATTTGAATGAAAAGGCCTCCCACAGTTGGGAATCGCATCGCGATTCTTTCCACCACTTCAGTGGAAGGGGTAATAGGATACCCTGCAACAAACCGGCATCCAGCCGAGAGGGCTCCTTCACAGCAGGCATGATCTCCGTCAAGGAAATGAGCGCCCGTCAATACTCCTTTGGGATCGGCTTTCAAACAACCTCCTTTCAGGCGACTGCTTTTTTAAGGAGTCCAAATATAGCGAAATCCGGGCAGTAGATCCCGCACAGATCGCAACCAGTGCAAGCCTCCGGCCTGACTGCGCGCGGTGGATGATACCCTTTACTGTTGAATTCCTCGGAAAACCCGAGCACTCCAGAAGGGCAGAACTCAATACAAAAGCCGCAGCCCTTGCACAGTTCGACATTGATTATTACCAAGCCCTTGGGCTCTTTGGGATTTTTTGCGTCCGTCATAAACATTCCTTAAATCCCATAAATCTACCTGCACATTGTGGTATTCGCAAGAGAATATTGGCAGCGACACTCACTCGTTTTCTCCTGGCAAACCGCAGGCAATTGAGATTATAAAGGCGAAAGCAGGTGAATGCACCCAATTTGCATGGTTTTGAGTTATCCTAGTAAATGATGAATCTGAAAAAACTTGCATACTTCTTTCGCCTGCGGTCGATCGCGGTCCGACTGCACCTATTTATAGTTCTGACAATCGTCCTTACGGTCATTGCGGTAAGTTATTTCGATTCGCGCGTCTCCATTCAGATGATGGATTCTCAAATCAGGCAAAACGCCATCGGCGCG
>JAHFUH010000339.1:0-2576 GCA_023265215.1 Acidobacteriota bacterium | reverse complement strand
GCAGGATCTCGCTCGCCAGGACGCCCCGACAGACCCGGCCACAATACGGAACTGGTTGAGCAAATCCAAAGAATCCGAGCCCTATATCACCCGCATCGATATTTACCGCACGTCGGAAAACAAACTCATCCGGCTTGTGACCACTTCCAGCTCCGAATCTCTGCAATGGACAGGGATGGAAGCAGTGGCAATTCGCAGTGCACGAGTCCTTGTAATCCCGGTGTATCAGGACAAGGAGAGGTTCCTGAAAGCTATCGTCCCGTTTACAGATTTCACGGGAAACCGAAGCTGTGTCACTGTAGCTGCCAGCCTCAAACAATCGGATTCCATGGGAAAAATACATAACAGGATTGCTTACTTCCTTGTTCCCGGCTCAGTGGTCGCATCGCTATTTCTGCTTCATTTTTTATTTACAGGGCTTCTGGTGCGACGATTCGACCGGCTTATAGCGGCCATGAACGCTGCAAGAAGGGGCGATCTTGCAACCCGGGCGCCTGTTGAGCATGAAGACGAAATCGGGACCATTGCACAGCGCTACAATGAAATGATGGACGAAATAGAAATCGCATCCCGGGAGCGGGATCGCTTGCTTGAAGAGCAGAAGACGTTCAATTTGCAGCTGCAGGAAAAAGTACGGGAAGCCACACAGGTGCTATCATCCACCAATGAAAAATTACGTGAGGCAAATCAGGACCTTCTGGATACTCAGCGCCGGCTCACTCAATCGGAACGAGCGGCGGTTGCGGGCCAGATGGCAGCAGCATTTGCACACGAAATCGGCTCGCCTCTCAGTGCAATGTCCACGCATCTTCAGCTCATGGCGGAAAATCCGAGCACTTCGAGCGACACGCAGCGCCGGCTGAAGCTGATCCTGGATCAGGTCGGCCGCATTACCGGATTTGTCGAGGAGCTGCTTTCTGAAACCCGGGCGTCTGTCCAGGCCCGCACTTCTGTCCAACTCAATCAAATTCTCGGTCAGCTGCTTCTCTTTCTCGAACAACACCTGCAAAAGCAGCGCGTAAAAGTGGAAACTCATTTCAGCCCGAATCTCCCCTCGATTGAGGCAAATCCGCAGCAACTCCAGCAGGTCTTTCTGAATCTGCTGAACAACGCCTGCGACGCAATGCCTGAAGGCGGTGTCGTTGTTCTCAAAACAAATGCGAGCCTCGGCGAGGATGGCAAGGAGTATGTTGTTGTTTCAGTGGAAGACAACGGGGCCGGGATCCCGCAGGAAAAACAGGCGCACATATTCGAGCCTTTTTTCACAACCAAGGATCTGCATCGCGGAACCGGTCTGGGTTTGAGCATTGCATCGAAGATTATTCGACAACATCACGGCAATATCGAGTTACACAGCGTCCCGGGCGTCGGATCGAAATTCACACTCCGATTCCCCGTTATAGACGCTAAAATACGGGAAGAATCCTTGGCAGAAAAGGAAATGCCATCATGAGCCTTAAAGGAAAAATACTGATTGTCGATGATGACTCGGCATCGCTCTCGTCATTGGGAGAGGCAATGGCTCGGGAAGGATACGATGTAAGCCTGGCGGGCTCGGGAGAAGAAGCGCTGCGACTCGACGAGCATTGCGAGTTCGACGTAGCGATTACGGATTTGCGAATGCCGGGCGTTGACGGACTCGATTTGGTTCGGGCTATCAAGAAATCCCACCCGGAAACTGTCCTGATTATAATGACCGGATTCGCCTCAATGGAGACAGTTGTGGATGCAATTTCCGCGGGCGCTTACGACTATATTTCGAAGCCGTTCCGGCTCGATCAGATGCGCTTGAAAGTCCTGCAATCTATGGAGAGGGCTAAACTGCTGCGTGAAAACAGAGTTCTGCGGGAGATTGCCCAAGACCGGGACCTGCAAGGCGAAATCATCGGATCAAATCCCAAAATGGTGGAGGTATTCAAAACAATCGCAAAGGTAGCGCCCAGCGACGCCACGGTCCTGATTCAAGGAGAAAGTGGAACGGGCAAGGAGCTTGTAGCGCGGTCAATCCACCGGCTCGGACCCAGGAGAACACGCCCTTTTCAGGCTGTGAATTGCACTTCGATTACCGAGACATTGCTTGAAAGCGAGCTTTTCGGATATGTGAAGGGCGCATTTACAGGCGCAGGCGTTTCTAAAAAGGGCATTTTTGAAGCCGCAAATGGAGGCACAGTTTTCCTGGACGAGATCGGCGACACCAGCGCCGGCATGCAATCGAAACTGCTCCGCGTGCTTGAATCCGGCGAAATCATGCCCGTTGGAAGCAATGCCGTCTCTCAAGTCAATGTCCGAACCATCGCAGCCACTAATCAGAACCTGACCGTACTCGTAACACAAAACAAATTTCGAGAAGACCTCTATTATCGTCTGCAAGTTGTAACTATACAGCTGCCTCCCCTGCGGGAAAGGATTTCCGACCTGCCGCTGCTATTTGATTTCTTTCTAAAAAAGTATTCATCCAGAAGCAACAAAAGGCTGGCAGTCAATCCCGAGGTTATCGCTCACATGCAGAGTTACGGCTGGCCCGGCAACGTTCGCCAGCTGGAGAATGTAGTTGAGCGCGCAGTGGCTCTGAACAC
>JAHFUH010000338.1 GCA_023265215.1 Acidobacteriota bacterium | reverse complement strand
CCAGCACCGATGGGTTACCTGCGTTTACCAGCCTGCTGCCAAACACATCGAAACCCTGATTGGATTCTGCCGCCACCAACAGCGCTTCCAGCCAGCGCGGTTCGGCGAATGCATCGGGGTTGATGAGCGCGATCCATTCCGACTCGGCAGAAGCCGCCTCAATCGCCAGATTATTCCCGTGAGCAAAGCCCGTGTTCTGTTCGAGTGCGATCAGCCGCGCCAAAGGGAACTGCCGCGCAATCTCAAGCGACCTGTCCGAACTCGCGTTATCCACCAAAATGATCTCGTGCGGCTTGAGTGTCTGGCTCATCAATGCAATCAGGCATCGCTCAAGAAACCGCTCACCGTTCCAATTAACGATGACTACCGTGACCTTCGGCCACGCCTTTTGCTGCGGATCGCTCACCCCAGACAATCCATCAGCACAAAAATGCATCAACACTCATGGCATCCTGACCTTGGAATACGATATTTCCTGGCGCGCCCTTGCACGGTCGGGTTTATACAATCTGCGTTTGAGAACCAGCTCATGAGTCACGGGGAACTTGACATCCCAACCTGTGCTGAATGCAGACAAGTTGGGATTGAAATATGGATCTCCGTCCGCCAGCAGGCTCCTCCATTTTCTCTTGAAATACGCGCTATCCTCAGGATGCGGATCTTCAGAACTCTTGCCTCTGGTGAAGGATTCGTGGTGCACCAATTGTGCATGGGGGCAAAATAAAACTCGATGCCCCTTCGCCCCGACTCTCAGGCAAAGATCCACATCCCCAAATCCAACGGCCAGTTTGTCATCAAAGCCATCAATCTCGTCAAAGGCCTCTTTTTTGATCAGCAGGCAAGCCGCAGTTACCGCAGAAACTTCATGGGTGACAACCAGATTGCCCAAGTAGCCAGGCTCAAGCTTCCCATCGGGCATATTGAACATATACTTTCCAAAATGCTCGGCGATCCCATACGCTCCCACACAGACGCCGCCATGCTGGATAGATTTGCGATCCGGGTAATACAACTTGGCTCCGACTATCCCGACTGACGCCTTCTGTCCCAACTCCACCATTCTTTCAAGCCAGCCGGATTCGATTGCTTCAATATCGTTGTTGCATAGAAGGTAATGGGAATACAGGCCGGTTAGCTGGGAAATAGCCCAGTTGTTGATGGTGGAAAAATTGAAAGGCCCTTCATATCGCAAAACCTGAATTCTTGTTTTCAGTGTTTCGAAATATGCACGGGAGTCCACATCATCCGACGCATGATCGATCAGCACGATATCATACGAAATTTCACGCACCGTACGTTCAATGCTCTCGATGCATTGTCGCACCAGCTCCCCGTGATTTTTGGTTGGGATAATAATCGCAACCCTCAAGCCCTTTTCCAAAGGGTAGCGTGTATCAAAAAAGTTAAAGCTCGGGCCGTCTGCGACCCACCCTTTTTCGCCGCATCGCTCCAGGTGACGCGCCAGCACATTTTTTGACACCTCCATCACCTGAATCATTTTCTGGTGCCCTGCAGAGTCTCGATAGGCTCGCCAGCGATAGAGAATCTCGGGAATGTGGACGATCCTCTGCGCTCTCTCGCTCATGCGCAACATCAAGTCATAATCCTGCGATATAGTCAGGTTTTCGTCGAACCCGCCAATTTCCCTCAAGAGTCTCGTTTTGAATCCGGCCAGATGCACGATGTAAGGATGGGAGCGGAGCAGTTCCGGCGAAAACGCCGGCCTGAAAACATACTCCATCACCGTCGAGTCATCTCCGGAAATCAGCACCTCGTCCGAATACGCCATATCGGGATCTTCCGCCCGCACACACTCGACCATCCGGAATATTGCCTGCTCTTCGAGAATATCATCGTGATCCAACAACACGACAAACTCGCCGCTGACCAAACTCAACGCCATGTTTGACGCATGCGACACGCCGCAGTTTTCTCGTCCAAGATGCAACTTGATACGCGAGTCCCGCGCCTTATATTTCTTCAGGATTTTCACTACGTGAGGTTGAGTCGAGCCATCGTCCGCAATACACAACTCCCAGTTCGGGTATAGCTGGTTCAACACCGACTGAATCGTTTCCCGCAGCACCTCTGCGGGAGTGTTATAGGTCGGCATTAATATTGAAATCAGCGGCGGTGCAGACATCTGTCTGATGCCCAATAGAATAGCGGGTTTGATCTTCAGATCAAATTCTGATTTCGATTTTTCCAGGGCGGTATCGCTTTTCCCCTTATCCGGAAGGCGAATCAAATGCAGTTTGAGCGCCAACATGCCGGATCTACGCCAAATCCCAAACGACTCCAATATCATCGAAGGTGCGTTAATGGGATCGCGGGCTATAGGCCATAGGCAAGACAAGAGGATTCGCAGCTTCCTCACCCCGAATCCAACCCAGCGTATGGGGCGCGAAATCATCCAACTGGTGGACGAATAGATTTCCGACATCTGCGCATCCTTCGCCTGGATCGTGCGATCCCTGTCCTCTAACTGTTGACTCCTCTCCTCCAACTGTCGGCCCGCTTCCTCCAACTGCCTGCTCCTCTGCTCCAGCAGCTGGTTCCTCTGCTCCAGTTGCCGATCCTTCTGCTCCAGTTGCTGATCCCTCTGCTCCAGTTGCTGATCCTTCTGCTCCAGTTGCTGATCCTTCTGCTCCAGTTGCTGATCCCTCTGCTCCAGTTGCTGATCCCTCTGCTCCAGTTGCTGGTTCCTCTGCTCCAGTTGCTGATCCTTCTGCTCCAGCTGCCGACCCTTCTCTTCCAGCATTTGCTGGTTCTGAAGGTGCTTGCTTTCGCTTCGGTGCAAAATATCCACCTTCAGTCCCAGCGTTAAATTTAGTCTGTTAACTTCCTTCCACATGCCTGACAACAGCAACCGCTGGGACAACACCAACTGATCCCTTAAACCACGGGAAATATCCGCCCTCTCCTGAAAGCACTGCCGCAAGGGATACCTTGCATAATCGGCTGAAGGCAAAGGCAGCAGCCGATGATATTCGTCCACCATTTCACCAGGGGTTTTTGGTTTTGACACCAGCAGATTGGAGCGCACCCGGAGAATCGCTTCCCTGTTCTCATTGAGGAAGCGCAGCTTCGCCTTCAATATTGCGGCATCCGGCTCCGCCAGAAAGCCCGTTACATCAGGCTCGATCCGGTCGGCAAAGCCGCCAACATTCGTGGCCAGAACCGGAATACCCAGCTGCATCAGCTCACTCAAGGTATAACTGAAAGTTTCCGGCCAGATGCTCAACAACAGGCCGAGATCCGGCGCAATATTCGCCACCAGTCCGGGCAACTCATTCAACTCATAACGGGAAATGATTTGGACGCTTCTCATTCCTCTGAAATACTCGCCCACCTCGCCGCACCCCAGTAGAAACACATCGGCGAATGAAGCAATCTCATCAATGGCACCCAGCAACAAGCCAACGCCTTTGCTTGCTGAAAGCTGGCCGAGCACCAGCACCCGCAATCTCCCATTGGCTGCATTATTACCGGGCAGAGAGGGATGAAAATCGGACGCATGCCCATGAGCAATAATCTCGAACCTCAACTTTCCGAATCCTGGTTCGAGCCGGACCAGGTTATCCCGGACAGAAGGAGTTGGCGCAACGATGCTCACATTCCCGGCTGCCAGCAAGTCAAAAAATCTTTCCCGAACCAGAAGGCGCGCTGTTCCGGTAAATTCCGGAAATATTTCGTTTAACCGGTTATTCCTTGCGCAATCCGCAAGTCGCCCGGCATCGCAGTAACTGCATATCCCCTGATAGTAGAGGTTGATCGCGGGACAATAGGGAAAGTAATCATGGCAGATAACAATGGTAGGCTTTCCCGTTTCAAGGACATCCAGCGAATGTCCAATTAACGACGATACCAGAATAGCATCCACGCAATATTCATGAAGGATTTCTTCGAAAACTTGCCGGTATTCCAGATGGGAGACTGATGTAGCATAAATCGGCATGGAGAATTCCCATATCCGCAAAGGCTTGCTGTCAAGCACATCGGAATACAGGGCAAGACCCTCGCCATAATTCCTTCCCTTGCTATAGGACTTCAAAATCAAATTGATTCGTTCGCCATCAGCCGAGCAATAATCCCTGGCCCACTGCTCGATGCCACCGCCGAGGTGGTGCAGGACATGCAGCTGGATCGGTTTGCCATCAAGGCCGGGCGCATTCCTGAAATCCACGCCGCCAAAAAATGCCTCGTTCACGGCCACCCTGGTCGGCTCGGGAAAATAATTGCTCCCTGCCTGGTCGTCATGCCGTTTCGAATCGGCTACCGCAAGGGCATCGTGAACGTAAAGGCTATCCGTAATGACGTGCAGATACCCCTGCTCAGCCAGAATCCGTGCCCAGGCATTTCTATCCGGGCTAGCATCGCCCTGGCATGAGAGCGCGCGGAGTGCATTTTGAGTGATATGGAAACAACCCTCAAAAAAAGCCGGAACGCCAAAATAACTCTTGTTCGAAAGGGAAAAAAGCAGCCGGTCAATCCTCGGCATATCCTCCACCGCGACATGCCCCGCCACGGCAGGCCCAAACAGGGCGAACCCGGGTGCAGCCGCGCTCACGGGAGAAACCGTACCGATATCAGGGCTGTCATCCGCAACCCTGGCAAGCCGGGCATCCCAGGCAAAAGGAACGGCTACGCCCGGATTGACGACAAAAATTCCGAGCCCATCGGCAGGCAGGCACATGCCCATCGCCCTGACGGGATCATTCTCAACCACAAAATCGAGGGAGGCATGGCGCAAACCATCCGCAAGCGTCACGCCCCGCACATCGGGATCGCCCGCTTCGCCGACGATCAGAAAAATCCTCGAGCACAGCACACTGTTACGCGCAACCGAATCAATCGTGATCCTGATGTCGGCAAGGGAGGCGCCTTCCGAAAAAACGCAAACGGTATCGTGAGCGTGAGCCTGTAGGGTCATTGGAAATTCTTCATGAATTTTGAAATAGGGGAACGCATTTTACCCTAGGCTGTCATCTTTCTGGCTCGATAAGCCGCCAGTTCCATGTCAACCGTCGCCCGCAGATGCCTTACCGGATCGGCAGCAACAAAGTGTCGAATCAAATCTTCATAGCCGGGGTGAAGCCGATGCAGCACGTCGAGCGCGGCTGCAACACGGGCGTCTTTTTCAGACATGAAACTCACGCCACCGGCATGATAGACGAAAGTATCAGCGCACAACAAATTGAGCCACCCTTGCCGGTTGGCCCGCATGCTGAAATCGTTTTCCTCCCCGTAGCCCTTGCCGAAATTCCCGGCATCAAACGGCCCCACCTGATCCAGACATGCCCGCCGGATATACATGCAGAAACCGACCGCAGTCGGAATCACGACACTTTTGCCATGATTAACGCGCCGGAACATCTCATCCAGCTCGCTTAATTCAACACCTTCCGGCAGCGCGTTTTCGGCACAAAACACGGGATAACTGCAAATGGTGGCGTTATTCGAGAAGGGGGTCACCGTGCCGATCTTCGCGGCACCATAGGCACAACGACGAAGCCGGTCGAGCCAGTCATTCGCGACCAGGGTATCGCTATTCAGCAGCACGACATCCCGCCCGGGATGAAGAGACATGCCCAAGTTTACCGACTGGACAAATCCGAGATTGCTTGTGTTGCGCAGCAACGTCAATGCCCGGTTAGCGGCCAGATCATCCAGGCGGGCGGCCAGCCCTGGCTCGGGACTCGCATCATCCACCACGATCAACTCAAAACACGTCGCCTGACGATTATCCAAAACACTTTCGATACATCGCACGGTTTCGTCATAACCTCGATAGACAGGCATGACCACGTCCACCACCACACCAGAAGCCTCGGCGATATAAGGCTGATCGCGGGAAAGCAGGGGAGCCATGCGGATTACGGGGCAACCGTTTGCACAGGAACGGCCTTTACAACATACTGGAACGGAATGGCGTCATTCTCCGCCATCGCCGGATCCGCGCCCGCCACCTGAGCCATAGCCCTGATGGCAGGAAGAAATTTTTCCCGGTTCGGCTCGTTGAAAATTCTGGGGAAACCCTCAACTAACCGATAGCCTGTCGATTCAAACAGATCGATCATGGTAATTCTCGTAAAGAACCGCAAGTGGGTGCGGTCCAGCAACCCCTGATCCTCATATCGGAGCAAGCCGCAGCTAAGGCGCGCCTGAAAACTCCTGTGCTGTGAATTTGGAACGCAGGCAACAA
>JAHFUH010000337.1 GCA_023265215.1 Acidobacteriota bacterium | reverse complement strand
GTTCATTTTAGCACTTTTGTTTGCAGCGGCGGATGAGGCGTTGGGCTGAGCAATACGGTGAAGTCAATTCGCCCAAGCGTTTGTCCTCTATCTGTCTCCACTTCAACTCGCCAGTCTCCCGGTTTGATTCCGCTTTTCAAGGTATAGCCGCGGTAACCCTCTTCTCGTCCTCCCGCTATCCACAATTTGATGTGATCTGTTTGTTTCCATCCGCTGGTGGTTTGATAACTCCAAACATGGCGCACCGGCACGCGCACTTTGCCGGGAGCAAAAATGGCAGTGTAACAATAAACACTTTCACCCTGCGAGTAGTAAAACGGGTCGTCCCATTTTCTCCAGAAACGGTAAAAGGGCGGATCCACATATTGCGCTTCATATCCTGCCGAGCTCCGGATAACCCGGTGGTAAATCCCGACTGACTTCAGCGCCAGCGGAACGGGAGGAATCAGGTTCAGAAAATACAATATGTTTACAACGAGCCAGACGGATCCAATGCAGCCGGCAATCCGGGTCATGTTGCGCCGCCATTCGCCACGATTGGCCATCAGGCCGAATCCAAAGACAGCGAAGCTTATGATCAGGCTGAGTAATCCCGCCAATACGAATAACCCGGCTCCAACTGCCGAAAAAATGACCGGCAGGAAAAAGGCAAGAAATGAAAATAGACAGAAACAATAGAGAACGGCGAGCAGTTCCTGATTCTTCAATTTATGCTGAAGGAACTCATTCCCGACCCAAAGACAGACCAGGATAAGGAAAAAGAACTGAGTTCGGGTCCAGGAGGCACTTTTGAAATAAAAGATTACATAGCTGGAGAAAAGGCCTCCAAAGCAGAACTGCATAGCCCAGAGGAATCGGGACTCGATTTTTTGAATCCACTTCGGTAGGGCTGCGCCGCACTGCCGGCGCAGCGTCAGGATGATCATTGCGGCTATAATGACCAGGTAAAAAAGCAGGATGACATTGTCGATCATGTTGTCGACACGGGTCATCGTGAAGGAATCCCATATGAATCCAATACCGAATATAGCGATTCCTGTGTATTCCTCGTACCTATGATAGATTGCGGCAATTCTCGATCGGAAATTAAGTTCAGCCGGTGAAGTAAACTTTTCTGTTTTATGTTCGGTTGAAGACATCTTTAGAAATTTTGAAGAGCTCGGAGTCGGTATCGGGATCAAGTTTTTTGAACAGATCGACCCCGATACCGACCCCGACCCCGATGGAAATGTTGCACTGACTTAATTTGTAGATTGGGGGACGATGGATCCAGCTTGGACTCCCTGGACCAGCGCTTCCACCACACGTTTGTCATACTTTGTTCCCGCCGAAGAGCAGATCACGCCCATAACGTAATCGAGCGGCGCCGGTTCCTGGTAGGGTCTGGCAGCTGTCATTGCGTCAAAGCAATCGGCCACCATGATAATTCGGGCGATCATCGGGATTTCGTCCCCCTTGAGCCCTTGGGGATACCCTTTCCCGTCCAGTTGTTCGTGGTGCGATTGCAATCCCGGGATTATGTCTTTGAGCTGAGGAATGTTCTTCAGCATTTCGTGTCCCCGGGTTGTATGGGTCTTCATAATTTCATATTCTTCCCCCGTCAGCATCGTCGGCTTTTTCAGGATCCTGTCGTCGATTGTCATCTTGCCTATGTCCTGTATCAGTGCGCCGATTTTGATTTTTTCGATTTCCTCTTCCGGAAGCTCCATGATCCTGGCAATTTCTACAGAAAACCGGGTAACTCTTTCGGAATGCCCTCGCGTATAGAATTCGTCAATTGCTCTGGCTAAAGCCCGGACTGTTTCCATAAACAGCTGTTTGGATTCTTCAGCTGCCTGTTTCAATGCGGCTACATTTTCCTGAACATGTCGAATCATTGGCGCAAAATCCTGCAGGAGGAAGGCCCGCCTGGCGGCAATTAATGTTTAAAATGACGAATGCCGGTGAATACCATGGCAATGTCATTTTCATTTGCCGCATCAATGACCTCGGAGTCGCGCATCGAGCCGCCCGGCTGGATTACGGCTTTTATCCCGTACTTTGCCGCCTCCAGCAATCCGTCCGGGAAAGGGAAGAAAGCATCCGAAGCCATTGCCGAGCCCTGAAGCGGCAGCGTTGCTTTCATGGCGCCCCATTTTACTGCATCCACCCTGCTTGTCTGTCCGGCGCCGATCCCGAGCATGCGCGAAGCATCGGTAAAAACAATTGCATTCGATTTCACGTGCTTAACGACTTTCCAGCCGAACTGGAGCGCTTCCATTTCCTCCCGCGTCGGGGCGCGTTTGGTTACAATTTTAAAATCCTCCGGACGCAGGTAATAGGTATCCTTGTCCTGCACAAGGAACCCCCCGCCTATTTGTCGATGCTGAAGCGCGATGGGCGGATCAGATTTCACTTTCAGAAGACGGATGTTTTTCTTCTGTTCCAGGATCTTCAGCGCATCAGCTGAAAAATCGGGCGCCAGCACGACTTCCACAAATGTCTTGTTCAGCTCGTCGGCTGTGCCCGGATCCACTGGCCGGTTGAAGGCGACAACGGAACCGTACGCGGACACCGGATCAGCATCGCGCGCAAGAACATAGGCTTCCAGGAGCGTATCGGATTGAGCAGTGCCGCATGGGTTTGTGTGTTTGATCACCGAGGCGGCCGGTTTATCGAATTCCAACACCAGGTTCCATGCTCCATCGGAATCCAGAAGATTGTTGTAGCTGAGTTCTTTTCCATGCAGAACCTCTGCTCCGGCCACTCCAAAGGGCGGATTGGAGGCCGTGCGGTACAACGCCCCACGCTGATGAGGATTCTCACCGTAGCGGAGATCTCGCACTTTTTCCAGTGCCAGTGTTTCCGTGGATGGGAGCGTATTCGATGTCTTCTCCGCACCTTCCGGCGACCAGATTCTTTCAGCGAAATAGGATGCAATCGCGCTGTCATAGGCAGCAGTGGCGGCAAAAGCCTTTTGAGCAAGAGTAAAGCGGGTTGCGTCGCTTAATACGCCTTTGCAATTCTTCAGCTCGTCGGACACCCAGCCGAAATCGCGAGGATCCGTGACGACTGCTACGCCGGCATGGTTTTTGGCTGCCGAACGAATCATGCTTGGGCCGCCGATGTCGATTTGTTCGATCACTTCATGATAAGCGGCCCCCTCGCGGGCTGCCGTTTCGCGGAAGGGGTACAGGTTTACAATGACCATATCGATGGGTTGAATGTCTTGCTCCTTCATCTGCTGCTGATGCGATGGCTTGTCCCGCATTGCCAGCAGTCCGCCATGAATCTTTGGATGCAAGGTCTTAACCCTGCCGTCCAGGATTTCGGGAAATCCGGTATAAGCCGAAACATCGGTTACAGGGATCTTGTGCTCCCTGAGGAATGCCGCAGTCCCTCCCGTTGAAAGCAGTTCCACTCCAAGATCCTTCAGGAGACTGCAAAATTCAGCCAACCCCGATTTATCGGACACGCTAACTAGAGCTCGACGAATAGAAACCATGGACGCCTCCGCTTGGTCTTTGAAAAGAGAAGTATACGCATTGCGTCCATGGAAATCAGTAGTAGAAAATGGTGAAGATGGAGGACGTGCACCTGCTAGGCCTGTCAATAAATAAAGGTTGCATTTTGCTGCGGCCCCCAGGCTCGCGGCGGCCTGCGGGCATCTGCTTTGTTGCCGCTCCTCGACGATGGCACCGCATCGCCTGCGTTGCGGCGACTCGCATCTGCCCGCCCGGCGCTCACGCCAAAATGTAACCTTTATTTATCACAGGCGCTTCCCTTCGGGAATGGGTAGAAGCTCTCATTTTCTCCCATTTTTTCCGTATTACGGAGGGGAATGGCTTTTTTACTATTTTCTTGACAAATGCAAATCCACTCGACTAGGCTCGGTGTCAAAATCTCATGTCTTTTGTCTTAGAAGCTAGATAGCGTGAGCCTTGAGCCAATGTGCGGTTCGTGGTAACGCTCGAGGGGTTGTTCAGTTTTTGAGGGGATGGTATATGGGTACAATTACAGGTACAGTGAAGTGGTTTAACAATACCAAGGGATATGGATTTATTTCACAGCCCACGGGGGCAGACGTTTTCGTTCACTACAGCTCCATTCAGGAAAAAGGTTACAGGACGCTTCGTGAAGGCGAGCAGGTTGAGTTCGATGTGAAGTTGGGGCCGCGAGGCCCGCAGGCTGAGCACGTCGTAAGGCTCGAACCACAGCATCAGGCCAATGCTGGTTAAGGATTTTCTGCCACGGCAGTAAATCGAATTGCATCTTCTTCCAGCGCAATTGCAAAGGCGACCGCAGGACAGTTGTGCCTTTCGCGAATGCTTCGTGTCTGAGCGACGATGTATTTTGCGAATTGCTGGTAGGAGAGAGTCGATTCCTTCGCTTCGCTTCCTTTAATACGAAGGAGTTCGTTGTAAAGCTGCCTGATTTTCTGTTCCTCAGCTTCGGGATTGGATATTGTAATTCGGACTGCCGTTACGGGAGGTTTCGCCGTCAGAGGAGCGGTTTCGGGAATTGATGCAGCTGCCGGCTTGAGCTCTTCGCCCATTTCCTTTATAAGCATCGTTCGCCGCCAGAGATCCCGATAAACATAAAACCGGGTGATTAGAGTATTGTAGCGAAAGCGCTGTGAGGCGCTCATATCGGGGCTTTCAGACAGTTTTTTGACCAATCTCTCCAGCCGTATTTTCAAATCATCCGGTGGTTTCTTCCGGTTGCCGTTGAAGAAGATATGATACTCGATTTTCAGGCGACGGAGCCATTCTTCCAAATTGATCAAATCTTCGTCATACATTGGATGCCTGCCTTAAAGAAAAAGAAGCCGGAAGCCGGAATAAGACCGCTTTTGGGTTTATCGCTATTTCCTTCTGGCTCCTGGCTTCTTGCTTCTGGCTTCATTCTGTGTTGAAATGTCTGGATGAACATGTCCAATATACAGAGCATTTTGCGGCGTATTCCTAAAGTCGATCAACTGTTGCTTCGAGAAAATGTTGTTTCCTGGATCAGCCGCACGAGCCATGAATTTGTTGTTTCAGAAATTCAGAATATGCTGCAGGGAGTGCGAGACGCGATTTTGTCCGGGAGTCCGGAAGCCGGAACCGACATAAGTCCGGAACACCTGGAACTAATTCTTATTGAAAAGCTTAGTAATCGTCTGCTCCCCAATCTGCGCATGGTTATCAATGCTACCGGTGTTGTTCTACATACAAACCTGGGCCGCGCACCGCTCTCGGATTCCGCCCAAAAGAGTTTATCGGCATTTTCAGTCAATTACACAAACTTGGAATACGACATTGCCGCCGGCCGCAGATCGCACCGGGACAAATTACTGGATTCCCTCCTGAAGGAGGTGTTGGACTGCGAAGCGGCTACCGTTGTAAATAATAATGCCGCGGCTGTTTTCCTGATCCTGAATACTCTGGCTGCGGGCAGGGAAGTCATTGTTTCGCGCGGCGAACTTGTCGAGATTGGCGGATCTTTTCGGATCCCGGAAATTATGACGCGCAGCGGCGCCATCCTGAGGGAAGTGGGCACGACCAATAAAACCCGTGTTGCGGATTATCAGAGGGCGATTGGGCCGAATACAGCTTTGCTTCTCAGGGTTCATCCAAGCAACTATCGCATGCGTGGGTTCATCGAAAGACCCGAACTTCAGGATCTTGTTGCATTGGCGCACAATGCGCAGTTGCCGCTGGTAGAAGACATCGGTAGCGGGTGTCTGCTGGACCTGACCCCTTATGGAATCAATGACGAACCGGTGGTGCAGAGCAGCATTTCCGCGGGTGCAGATCTGGTTTGTTTCAGCGGTGATAAACTCCTCGGAGGTCCTCAAGCCGGAATCATCGCGGGCACCCGCAAGCTTGTCGACTCCATTCAGCGCAATCCGCTCATGCGTACCTACAGGGTCGATAAACTGATTTATGGTGCTCTGGAAGCCACGATCGAAAGCTACCGGTTCTCGCGAGCGACATCGGAAATACCTGTTCTCAAAATGATCAGTGAGAGCAACGAGGAACTGACCAGGCGGTCCCGGAGCTTCTCGCGCCGATTGCGCGCCAAGCTTCCGGAAGGAGTGCGGGTGCGCTTGTCCAAAGGCGAATCCGTTGTCGGAGGAGGATCCTGCCCTGACTGCCATCTCCCAACAACCCTGGTGGCGATTGATTGTGATACGCCCCGCCCCAATGCAATCGAATCCCGGTTGCGATCCTTAGATCCACCGA
>JAHFUH010000336.1 GCA_023265215.1 Acidobacteriota bacterium | reverse complement strand
CCGGAGGAACCGGACGGCACATTGATTCATTTCGAGCCGGATCCGCAAATTTTCGGCAAAGCCGCATTCAATCCTGAGCATTTGGACCGCCGCCTCAGGCTGTATTCTTTTCTGAATGCAGGCCTCCGCATTGAGTATAACGGCCAGATTTTTCTTTCACGCAACGGCCTGTTGGACCTCCTGCACGATGAAGTCGGCGACGAAGCCCTCTACCCTCCCCTGTATTTCCGCTCGAAAACCCTCGAACTGGCCGTCACTCATACTCAGCGTTTTGAAGAAACATTCCTGTCCTTTGTAAATGGCCAATACACTTCCGACGGCGGCACGCATCTGAGCGCATTCAGGGAAGGCCTGGTCAAAGGATTCAATGAATTCTCCAAAGGAAAGATCGATGGGGACGACATACGGGAAGGGATGGCCGGAGCTATCGCCGTGCGGCTGCAGGAGCCGGTGTTTGAGTCTCAAACAAAGAACAAGCTGGGCAATACCGAACTGCGGGGTGAAATGGTTGCACAGGTGCGCGAAATCATCACCGACCTGCTCCACCGGAATCCCAAGTCTGCCGAAAAAGCCCTGCTCAAAATCGAAGAGACGGTCAAGTTGCGCCGGGAGCTGCAGTCCATCAAGAAGATGGCGCGCGAACGAGCGCGGGCGACTTCGATCCGCGTCCCGCAGCTGAAGGACTGCAAAATCCATTACAACAAACGGGCAGATCACGGTGAGGATTCGATGATTTTCATCACTGAAGGGCAGTCCGCCGCCGGTTCGATCGTGAGTTGCCGGGATGTGAATTGCCAGGCGATCTTCACCATGCGGGGCAAGCCGCTGAACGTTTGCGACCTGCAACGCGACGTTATGTACAAGAATGAAGAGCTTTATAACCTCATGCGCAGTCTTGATATTGAAGATTCCGCGGAACACCTGCGCTACAACAGGATCATTCTCGCAACCGATGCGGACGTTGATGGCCTGCATATCCGGAATCTACTCCTGACCTTCTTCCTGCGCTTCTTTGAACCCATCGTCCAGGAAGGGCACGTCCACATCCTTGAAACGCCGCTTTTCCGCGTGCGAAATCCGAAAAAAACGGTTTATTGCTACTCCGAAAACGAGCGGGACCTGGCTGCGAAAGATTTGCGCAGCGCCGAAGTGACGCGTTTCAAAGGGCTCGGAGAGATTTCGCCAACGGAATTCAAGCGGTTCATCGGACCGGAAATGCGCCTGACACCGGTGCGCCTGGCAAACCGCCACCATGTGCCGGCAATCCTCGGGTTTTATATGGGACGCAATACGCCGGAGCGCCGGCAGTACATCATGAATCACCTTGTGGTTGAACCGGAACCATGACAGACGAACAGAAGGAATTACCACTTTTTGGCGAAACCGAATCCTTGGCGCCCGAGGGCCCGACGGCCCCTGCTGTGGGTGGATTGCAGGGCGCCGGAGATGGTCCGCTCAAGCGGATGATGGATCAGAATTTTCTCCAATACGCCGCCTATGTAATTCGAGATCGTGCGATTCCGGATCTGGATGACGGACTGAAGCCGGTGCAGCGCCGTATTCTTTTTTCACTGCACCAGAATGACAACGGAAAATTCGTCAAGGTCGCCAACATCGTCGGTTACTGCATGCAATTCCACCCGCACGGAGACGCATCCATCGAAGAGGCGCTGGTCGGGCTGGCAAACCGGCAGTTTTTTATTGAACGCCAGGGCAACTTCGGCAATCTGTTCACCGGCGATCCGCCTGCAGCCGCGCGCTACATCGAATGCCGGCTGACCGAACTTGCCCGGACCGAGCTTTTCAACGACGACTTGACTGATTTCGTACCAACTTACGACGGGCGCAAAGAGGAGCCGGTGACATTGCCGGCAACACTCCCGCTTTTACTGATGCTGGGCGCCGAGGGGATCGCCGTTGGGATCTCCACCCGCATTCTGCCACATAATTTTGCTGAATTGCTCGAAGCTCAAATTGCCATACTCAGCAAAAAGCCGTTCAGCGTGCTGCCCGATTTCCCGCAGGGCGGCCTGATGGACGCCAAATCCTATGACAACGGCCGCGGCCATGTGTTGGTGCGAGCGCGCATCGAGAAAAAAAATGAGCGCACGCTGGTCGTAAGGGAGCTTCCAGCCGGCGCAACCACCGATTCGCTTACAACCTCCATTGAAGAAGCGGCGCGCAGGGGAAAAATCAAAATAAAAAGCATCAACGACTTTACCGCTGAACAGGCGGAGATCGAGATCGAGTTCTCGGCGGAGCAGGACCTTGAGAGGGCAACCGAGGCCTTGTACGCATTCACCCAATGCCAGGTGCAGATCTCAAGCCGGATCGTGGTGATCCGGGACAACAAGCCGGTTGAAATGGACGTACCCGCAATCTTGCGATACAACACGTCCCGGCTGGTGGCAATCCTGCGTCGCGAGCTGCAGCGCAAACGACGCCGCCTGATGGATGAAATGCACCATAAGACGCTGGCACGCCTGTTCGTGGAAAACCGCATTTATAAGAAAATTGAAGAATGCGATACTGCGGCAGCCGTGCACGAGGCGGTAATGGAAGGGCTGGCGCCTTTCCGCAATGAGTTGGAGCGGGATATCACACGCGAGGATGTGGAGGGATTGCTGGGCATACCGATCCGGCGAATATCGTTATTCGATCTGGAAAAGAATCGGAGCGAAATCGATAGCATTCGCGGCGAACTTGGAGGGGTGGAGCTGGATTTATCGGGTATTGTGCCGTATGCGATCCGGTACTTGCGCAGTCTCCTCAGGAAACATGGACCGGAATATCCGCGGCGCACGCGCGTCGCTACATTCAGCGAAATATCAGAACGCGAGCTGACAGCGCACGAGCTGAAGATCTGCTACGATCGCGAAAAAGGATATCTCGGCCACAAGGTGACAGGCGATGCGCTGATCGCGTGTTCTCCGCTGGACAGGCTTCTGCTCATCTGGAAGGATGGCAAATGCAAAGTCGTAGCGCCGCCCGAGAAAGTGTTTGTGGACACTTCCCTGATCTATTGCGCGCTCCTGGAGCGTGAACGCGTGATGACGGCGGTTTATGAGCTGGATTTCTTCGTGTTTTACAAGAAGTTTATGATGGGTGGGCTGGTAACGAATCGTGAATCGCGATTTGCGCCGAGAGGCGCCAACGTTCGTTTTTTTGCGGAGGACAATCCTGCGGCTCTTTATGTGCGGTATGCGGCGGATGCGCGGATCAAAATCCGGCAGCAGAAATTTGCGGTGGAGCGCCAACCGGTGCGCGGTCGGGATGCGAAGGGGCTTGTCCTGACGGCGAATCAGATCGATTACATTGGTTCAGTAAAAGCGGCGGATTGGAATGACGAACTTAACGGCCCTCCCGGCAAGTTCATCGACAGCTGATTCCTGGAAGAGACAACGCTCCCAGGGAAACTAATACGATCTTTGATCGGTGAATCTTAATGATGTACCTTTTGCCTTCCATAACGGGAATGTTAGAAATCCCGCAGAGCAGTTACGCCATCCAAATTACCGGATGCCGGAAGCGGGTAGTCTTCGATATGGAATTGCTGGCCTGAAGATCTCGACGGCTGCATGTTTTCAACATAATCAGCAATTCTCTCTCCCGCCTTTCCATCCCACATGGGAGGAATTGTCCCCGGCTTCGCCTTTCCGTGCATGATCTTGTCGACTTCTTCAGTCAGCCGATTCATATTCCTTCCGGCAAGCACATTCGTTCCCATGCTGACGGTGATTGGCCGCTCTGTGTTATCCCTGAGAGTTATGCAGGGAATTCCAAGATAGGTTGTTTCTTCCTGGATTCCGCCGGAATCCGTGATCACGAATGCCGAATTCCGCTGAAGAGCAAGAAATTCAAGGTATCCAACCGGATCGATCAAATGCAGTTTTGGCGAAATGCTTATTGAAGTCATGCCCCCCATCATTTGTCTTGTGCGAGGATGCACCGGGAAAATTATATCGAGGTTCGCCGAAATTTTGTTCAGGGTATCAAAAATAACACCCAGCTTTGCCGCGTCATCTACATTCGAGGGTCGATGCAAAGTTACCAGAGCATATTGGCGTCGTGACAGTCCCGATTTGTTCAGCAGTTCATCACAACTGGCTCGCGGCAGAAGGCGAACGAGAGTGTCGATCATGACATTTCCGACCATATGTATTTTTTCGAATGAGATCCCTTCCTTCATCAAGTTTTTATTTCCATCCATTGATGGAGTAAAAAGCAGATCGGCCAACTGGTCCGTCAAAATCCGATTTGTCTCTTCGGGCATTGTCCGGTCAAAAGAGCGGAGTCCGGCCTCCACATGACCAAGAGGAATCAGCATTTTGGAGCAGACAAAAGCGGTCGCCACCGTGGAGTTCACATCGCCATAAACCAGCACCAGGTCCGGCGCGGTTTCCAAAACCACCGGTTCCAACTGCATCATAATCTGTGCAGTCTGTTGCGCATGGCTCGCAGATCCCACGCCCAAGTTGTAATCAGGCTTGGGAATTTCAAGTTGCTGAAAAAAGACTTCCGACATCGATGTATCATAGTGCTGTCCTGTATGAACAACGACCTGATGGATGCCTTTGCGAAGCGATAGGGCGGCCTTGACCGGCGCCAATTTCATAAAATTAGGCCGCGCGCCGACAACATGAAGGATCTTCATACGAACTCCGTGGGTAGCATTTGCTGATATATTGAATTTATATGAAGGCGCGTAATAAGCGCCTTTCACCATTGCGGATGAATCCGTTGCCTCATTCACCAGATTTTCTATGAGTTTCTCGTATTGACGCGAAAGGATTTTTCGGTCGAAATGGGAGAGAATATATGATCTGCCCTGCTGTCCATATTGCCTGGCGAGGTCAGGGTTTGAAGAGAGGGACAGGACAGCATCGCACAAAGCCGCGTGGTTTTCCGGCTCAATACATATGCCGGCTCCGGAACGCCGTATGAGGTCGGCAGCACATCCCTCCACGCCCATAATAATGGGCTTTTGCATGGCTGCCGCTTCAAATATTTTTGAGGGAAGCACCGATTTAAACAAATCGGTTTTTTTCAAATGCACAAGGCAGGCATCGACTGAAGCAAGGAATTCCGGAATGAGCCGTTTATCCTGGCGGCCGGTGAAAATGACATTTTCAAGGCCCTCCTCTGCAGCCTGTCGTTGCAGCCTCTCTCGCTCCGCGCCATCTCCGATGAGCATGAATTTGATGTGTGGAATGCAATTGTCCTTCAGCCGGCGAGCCGCATCCAGGACAATTTCCAGTTTCGCAGCCATCCCGATCGTTCCGAGGTATGCGCAAACAAATTCGCCATTCAATCCATACCGGCGGCGCAATTCACCGCCGGATTTTTGCGGAATATATTCGTCCGCGTTTATTCCATTTGGGATTACCGTGATTTTTTGCGCATCCACGCCTTTCGCAAGCAGTTGCTCTCTATACCCTTCACCTACTGCCACGATATGGTGGGCCAGTCTGTACATCCACCTCTCCAGCCATTCCAGGAAGTGAATGATCCTTTGATTTGTCATGGCCCCGACAGCCACTATGGACTCAGGCCAAATATCACGGATTTCCAGAATAAATGGCCGGCGGCGGAGCTTGGAAACCAAAATGCCCGCCCAGCCGCAGAAAAACTGCGGACTGGTGGCAATAACAATATCGGGCTTTGAAACACAAAGGCCGGCAATCCATGCGGTAAGCATAAAACTGATGTAATTCAGGATCCGGCGAAACGTCCCCTTATTTGGGGCTAGGTAGGTAACAACTCGAATGACATTGATATTGTCGATATTCTCGCGCTGATAGATGCGATTTTTATACCCGGGATACACCACGCCATCCGGCACGCTCGGGGCACCGGTGATCACGGTAACCTGATAGCCATCCTCCACCCATTGGCGGGCCATTTCGTAGACACGATTGGCTGGGGCATTCCCCTCGGGTGGGAAGTAATGCGTCAGGAACAGAATGTTTTTTGGAGACACTTAATAATCAGGAAAGAAGAAGCACCGCAGAGGCGCGGAGAGCGCCAAGAACGCAGAGAAATATAATTGTGTCTCTGCGTTCTTTGCGCCTCTGCGGTGAGCTTTTATTTTCTAGGCCGAAATCTCGAAACTCCACTGGCGCACGCCGGTATCTGGTAGAAACACCAACTGCCTGTTCTTTACTTTCCGCCCGAATTCCGGGCAGTAGTTACTATCCTCGGATGCA
>JAHFUH010000335.1:4156-6235 GCA_023265215.1 Acidobacteriota bacterium | reverse complement strand
TTAAAGAGGTAGTCTTCGTAATTTCCAAGGTAAGGGATCACGGCCTGGTTGCCCACTTCCAACACCTTGTTCGCCAACCCATCGAGAAAATAACGGTCGTGGCTTACAAACACCAGCGTCCCCTCGTATTCACGCAAGGAATCCATCAGCATATCTTTTGACCGGATGTCCAGGTGGTTTGTCGGCTCATCCAGGAGCAGACAGTTGGCAGGCGAGAGGAGGAGCCTGCAAAGCACCAGCCTGCTTCGCTCTCCGCCGCTCAACACCGAAACAGGCTTTTCAATACTGTCGCCGGAGAACAGGAAGCAGCCGAGCAAAGTCCGGAGTTGGGGCACAATGTGGTTGGGCGCAACCGAATAGACTTCTTCCCACACCGTTTTGGTGGACGCCAGCAAGTCGTCCTGATCCTGAGAGAAATACGAAACGATCACATTGTGCCCTTCCTTGCGCTGGCCTTCGGCAAAAGGCAGACGGCCTGCTAGAATTTTCATCAGCGTGGATTTCCCGGCGCCGTTCGGCCCTACAAGGGCAACACGCTCCCCTTTTTCCAAAATGAAATTCAGGTTCTTGAAAACCGGCATGCCGGCGTAACCCGCTTTTACACTTGAGAGCTCAAGAACGATTCGCCCGGTTCTGGGCCCTTCCGGGAAGCGGAGGTGAATGGGTTTGGAATCCGGCGGAATTTCAATCTTCTCCATGCGTTCGAGTTCTTTCAACCGGCTCTGCACCTGGGCGGCTTTTGTAGCCTTGTAGCGAAATTTATCTGCGAAAGCTTTTATTCGCGCGATTTCCTTTTGTTGTGCTTCGTACGCGGCAACCAGCTGCGCCAGCCTTTCCTCGCGCTGTTTAAGGAAATCGCCATAATTCCCGGCATAGAAATGAACGGCCCGGCTTCTGATTTCAAGGATCCGCTGAACCGAAGAATCAAGAAAGTATCGATCGTGCGACACCAGCACCAGCGCGCGCGGGTAGTTGCGGAGGTATTCTTCGAGCCAGTTGCGCGCTTCCAGATCCAGATGATTTGTCGGCTCATCCAGGAGCAATAGGCTTGGCTGCTGAAGCAGCAGTTTTGCCAGCGCAATGCGCATCTGCCAGCCGCCGCTGAATTCCTCGCACGAACGTTGCAGGTCTTCTCTGGCAAAGCCCAGGCCTAGTAGAACAGATCCAGCTTTCGCCTCAATGGAGTAGCCTTCCTGCAGTTGAAAATGGTGAGATGCAAGCGAGTAGCGCTCCAGCCTTTTTTCGTATTCAGGCCCGGAATGCTGCATTTCGGCCATTTCATGCTCCAGCTGCCGGATTTCGTTTTCCAATGCTTTCAGCGGTTCGAAAACGGTGAGCGTTTCTTCCAGCAGATTCCGGCCCTGAGCAAAAAGTCCGTCCTGGGGGAGATAGCCAAAGGTCAAGTCGCGGGCCCCGATGACTTCCCCCTCATCCGGCGGCTGCAGCCCGGCAAGCATCTTCATCAGCGTTGATTTTCCCGTTCCATTGTCGCCGACAAGGCCTATCCTATCCCTTTCGTTGATCTGGAAATCCAGAGAGCGAAAGAGCCATTCGCCGCGAAATGCCTTACCAAGGCCCTTGATTTGAAGCATCATTTCTCCAAAAATGTATAATTCTAGCATTCGTTGCTAAAGACGGACAGTTGCTTTGGAGAACGTCGTGCAAATAAAAAGAGCTGTTGCGCTGGCAAGCGGCGGACTGGATTCCAGCACGGCCATTGCAATTGCTCAAAAACAGGGATTCAATGTTCATGCTTTGAGCTTCGACTATGGTCAGCGCCACCGATGCGAATTGAACGCTGCGCGGCGCGTGATGCAATCGTTGGGAATCACCCGACACGTAATCGCCACGATCGATTTGAGAGCTTTCGGAGGCTCGGCTCTGACTGCGGATATTGCAGTGCCCAAAGGGAGAAGCATTGCATCAGGAGAAATTCCCGTCACGTATGTTCCGGCCCGCAACACCATATTTCTTAGTTTCGCACTTGGCTGGTGCGAAGTTTTGCAGGCTCAGGACATTATAATTGGCGTGAACGCCATCGATTACTCCGGCTATCCAGACTGCAGACCGGAATTTCTT
>JAHFUH010000335.1:0-4146 GCA_023265215.1 Acidobacteriota bacterium | reverse complement strand
AATCTGGCCACAAAAGCGGGAGTCGAGGGCGCCGCCAGGTATTGCATTCACGCACCGTTGCTGCACATGACAAAAGCTCAGATCATACTTGCCGGGATTGAAGCGGGAGTCGATTTTTCATTGACGCACAGCTGCTATGATCCTTCTGCGGATGGCCTGGCCTGTGGCGCCTGCGATTCCTGCATTCTGAGGCGCAGAGGATTCGAAGAAGCGGGTGTTCCAGACCCAACACGATACGTGAATTCTTGAGGGGACGCGGAATACGCGGAGTACGCGGATAACGCGGATAATTTTTTATATTTTTTCCGCGTTCATCCGCGTACTCCGCGTATTCCGCGTCCAAATCATATGGGCGAAATACATAAGCCGTTGCCGGTAAAGCTATTCGTTGGAGTCCTGACCTCCATTCCCGATACCATTTCGCCGGTTGAGGAACGGCTGTCGGAGCTCTTCGGCCCGATCGATGTGCGCAGCGAGCTATTCCCTTTTGACATGACCCACTATTACGACGAAACGATGGGAAGTCCTATTGATAGGCGCTTCATCAGCTTTTCAAACCTTATCGAGCCTTTCGTGATTTCGGAAATAAAAAAAGCCACAAATGAACTGGAGTCCTCCTTCGCTTCAAAATGGAGATCCGTGCAGCGGCCGGTCAACCTGGATCCGGGATATATTGAGCAATCTAAAATAGTCCTGGCATCCACTAAGAATTTCTATCACAGGATCCTTGTCTCAGAAGGCATTTACGCCGAGGTGACTCTTCATTTCGAGGCGGGTGAATGGCGGCCTTTTCCGTGGACCTTCCCTGATTTCAAATCCAGCCGCTATCACCATTTCTTTTCAAATCTTAGGGATTCTTACAGAACCCAGCTAAGCAGTCTGGGAGTACGTATCCGCTCGCGCTAAAACCGGGGTCGGGGTCGGGGTCGGTTTTTATTTTAGGAGAATTACCAATGTTAAGACGATTTATTCTTGTAGTCACATTCATTGGATCTGCATTTTCCCTTTACAGCCAGGAGCCCTGGGATATTGCAAGAACGGCCATAGGAGGAAAAAAACTCTTTATCGAATATGGCCGCCCTAATTTGAAAGGGCGAGCTTTGGCCGATCTCATGAAGCAGCTCCCAGCCGACCGCATCTGGCGCGCCGGTTCCGGCCCGATGACGATTTTCAGCACAGAAGCTGATTTATTAGTTGGCGGCAAGAAAGTGCCGGCGGGAAATTACTCTTTGTACATGGATTGTCCTGTAAACGGCGACTACGCTCTTATCATCAACAAGGATCTCGGCGAACAACCGGAACCGCTCCCAAAGGCGACATCGGATCGATCCAATCGCCCTTATCCTCATTTCATGGATTACAAGGAGATTGCAGACAAAGAAGTGGCGCGCCTTCCTCTGAAAAAGGTTTCGTCACAAAAAACACAAGTCCTTATTTACGAATTTGAGCCTGCCGGCAATGGCGCAATTCTGAAAATTTCCTGGGGAGAACAAGCCTGGACGGTCGACATTCAGCCGGATAGGAAACCTTAATTTTCGGCAACCTTCGATCCGGCAAGGCAGCCGAAAATTGCGCAGGCGGTTGCCTACGCGGCATCCAATGGTTTAATAAGTCCTAAGCTTGGTTTAATAGCCCGCGAAGCATCCCAAAGGTCTATAGCGCGCTGCGCGTTAAGCCAGAACTCAGGCATATTTCCGAACAAACGAGCAAGGCGAAGCGCCATCTCCGGACTCACAGCGCGCCGCTCTCGCAGCAATTCATTGACACTTTGACGCGACACGCCCAAAGATTTTGCAAGGGCCGATGCCGTCAAGCCGTAATCCGGAAGGAAATCCTCCCGGAGCATTTCTCCAGGGTGGGTCGGCCGGACCTTCCTCTCCAATGTATTTTCCATGCTCATATAGCTTCCTTTAATGATAATCCGTGAGCTCAACTTCATAGGCATCGCCATCAATGAACCGGAAACAAATGCGCCACTGATCGTTAACTGAAATGGAGTATTGTCCCTTCCGATCCCGCTCCAGTTCATGAAGCCTGTTGCTTGGCGGCGCCCTCAAATCGTCCAGTCCGCTTGCAAGGTCGATATACTCCAGCTTTCTCAGAGCCCGCCGCATAATTTCGGGTGGAAATCTTTTCGATTTTCCCATAACGTACAGCTCATATGTGTACTTGTCGGCAAATGTCTTGATCACGGATTGTATCGTAACGCGTCACGTGACTAGTGTCAATTGGAGGATCGAGGCAACTCGGGCAGCGTGAGCGATCCCAACATGTTTTGATCAAATTCTCCTCAATATAGCAGCATGAAAAACTGGACAGTTCGCATAGGGATGCCGATGCTTATACTGTTGTACAGGCTATGGCAGGATACGAAGTGTGCATGTCTTATGCCTTGAAAGGAAAAGGGTTCGTGAAGCAGCGGCAGGAATTAGATGGCGAAAAACAGGTGGGCCTCGCAAGCGGCAATCCCAAGATCAAAGGATGGGCTGTGGAGCGGCGAAAGTCGATGCCCGCACCGTGCTCGGGATGCGTCTCCAAGCGGACATGCTCGCTCTCCCGCTCTTTTTGGTTTCAGATGATCAAAACGGTGAGACTCTATAGCCGTTATATCACTGTCGTCCGCCAGGGAGATCCGGGCAGGCACGTTCACGTCCTGAGACGCGGCTGGTTGCAGATCACGCACATCATGCCCAATGGGAAGTCTATTGTCGACCTGTGGGGCCCGGGAAGCATTGTTGGAATCGCATCGGCCATAACAAACGTTGCATCTCCCTATTCTGCGATAGCCCTCGAAGACTGCGAAATTGAGCAGGCAGACGCCGGAGAGTTTTTAAAGCATCTAAAGAAGGACGCCCATATTGAATTTGATCTCTTGCGCCATCTCAGCGGCCAAACCACCAGACTGTTGGGGCGCTTCTACGATGCCGCAGCAAAGGTACCCATGGAGGATCGCCTGCACAGGGTTTTAGTAGAGGTTTCTTCAACCTGTGGCGTTCGGGCAGAAGGCGGCGTGCGGATCAATCTGCCCCTCTCAATTCAGGTTCTTGCCGATTGGATCGGGTGTTCACGTCAATGGGCCTCGAAGCTGATATGCAATCTTGAGGCTCGCGGCGCTCTTAAGCGGAACAACGGATGGATCACTCTGACACGAGTGAATGACATTTCCAGCGCGACAAGCCAGGTTCAATAGCCGCTTAATCCTCTATCTCCATATCTCAGACAAACACCCCTGCCTTTATATTTCAAGAATGTCAACTGGTTGACATCTTCACGCAATTGCTTGCTATCGGCATTCTTCAGTTTCGTAATAGATTTACGCCGGCCGTTATGAAATGGAATCTCAATCTACTTTTTTTGCGCTGCCGCTGATTCCGGCTATTGGATTCATAAATGGGCGTGGATATATATTAATGATTTTAAATGACTTAAGCATTTAGATGAATTGGCCATTATTCTTCGCAGGAAAAAATAAACTAATACCAGGCAGGCAAAGGAGAAGCTTAATTAATCATGGGCTGATTTGTGCAAAGCTTTATTTCATATCGGGTATGAGTAGTTTTACTCATACAACAATGCGTATTTTAAACCGTTGCTTATGCCACGGCGGCGTGCACTAATGGGGCTGGTTTCTCGTTTCATTTTCGTTTTGGGTCATTCGAAACAGCAGCAAAAGCACGCTGATTCCTATAGGCAAATTTCAGGAGATTCATAGAATAGCCATGGCAGCAAGTCTCAAGGTAATGAAAGAACATTGTGTTTGAAAGAGCGTGAGCAAGAGAGGTTTAATTTTTGTATTCAGATCGGCGTTATGTTTGATTTCAGTCTTAAACATATTTAATCGAAAAGGAGGCGCTGGCAGGCCGCAGAGCTGCCGGAAGGCGTATGTGAGCTCCAGCGAATGGTTACTATATGCGATTAACCAGAAGAGATTTTGTGAAGACCACCGCGATAGGTGCTGCGGGACTCCTTGTTCTCAAAGGAAATACGCGCGGCGCTTATGCGTTCTATAATAATGGACCCAAAGTTCAATTGTTCAATACGAACTTGCGGGGTATAGAAGCGGGCACGGGCATCCCTGTCGCTGCTCCCGATGGGTATCGATACTGGCAGTTGGGCAACGTATTTCGCTCCAAGCCTTTTGTCGGT
>JAHFUH010000334.1 GCA_023265215.1 Acidobacteriota bacterium | reverse complement strand
GATCGCTGGAGCACTGTTCTGCATCTGGAAGATCTTTTCCTCCAAATGCATCCGGGAAACGATATCCGCGGCACGACGCTCGGGCGACAAATTTGGATCCAGATATGGTGTATTGCTCGCCTGTTGTCCGAATGATGCCGGGCCAATCAACAAAATCAAAGCGATCACAAACCGTTTGGCCTTCAACCTGAAATCCCCCGTTTCCTTCATACTCAAGCAGCGTGTGGACTGCGCAGAAGAATGCGGAAATCATTAAGTTTTACCCGCATCTTTCTGCGCAGCTCGTGCATTCCGTGTCCTTCGTGTTTAAGGCGCCGCGCATGTATAGGAAGCCGCGGTGTCCGTAGGGCCGCTTACATACTTGGGATACGCGGGATAGGAACACAGCGGAAGACTCTTGTTCCCACCCGTAACGGTAACGGACATGGGCGGCGCCACTTTTTTCTCAACCCAATCCATCAGCAGATTAAGCCGGCTGAACGAGCTGGGAATAGGAGCAGTTGGAATGGATTTCCCATCGCCATCCGTGGAATAGTTTGTCCCGCTTAACCCGTGGCCCGTCTGGGGAACCACAAAAAACCGAGCGAACTCATCGACTTTTTTCCGGCCCATTTTATCAATAACCGATTGGTAGTAATCCAGCTGAGCACCGGGAGAGGCGAGCGTATCGTTGGTCCCAATGCCAACGATGATCTTCCCTCCGCGTTTATGGAAAGCGTTCAGATCCGGATTCGTGGAATCCAGCGACTGCGAGATCTCTCGCCTCCTTGCATCCAGAGCGCCGCCTTCGACATAATCCAATGGATTGGCCTTCAGGTCTCTCATCAGAAATCCGGTAACCCCCAAAGCCCCCATATGGCTGTGGATCTGTGCATTGTCTCCGGCACCTTCCTGTCCACGATACCTGTTGGGCACGATCAATCCGCTGCCGGATGGATCGGTGTTCGGCACCCACATACCAAATGATTTGACTCCATTTGCAAGCGGCGTTGCGAATGGATAGCGGCTATAGACAAAATTTAACGTTGTGATCTGGCCATCCGTAAAACACGCATTGGCACTTGTGTCACCAGGATTCGGATCAACGTTGTCCGGACAGCGTTTTGCACTCCAGGGATTGCTGTTGCGAGGAGCCTCCGTGCGGTTGAAAATCGCTCGGCATCCCATGTAGTTGTTGATGATTCCATCGACCAGCCCGTCCAGCTTATCGCATTGACGCATGAATTCGCCGCGGATCGCATTCACTTTAGCCGGCGGCACATAATTGGCTAGCGGCTTCTCCTGGATTCGAATCAGCTCGGGCGCAAGCATCAGGGTAGAAAAATTCACAATCGGAACGGTAATGGCAATTCCATCATAATCCGCAGGGTATCGCTGAGCCACGGTGAGCCCCTCACGGCCTCCTTGGGAACCTCCGAAGAAGTAATTAAACTTGGGTTTCGCCCCATAGATTCTCTCCATCAGAACTATGGCCGCATCGTGCGTCTTCTTCAATTGCATGTAGCCGAGGTTCTTCATCGCCTCGTCATTCAGAGCCCAATCGTCTCCGGAACCTGCAGGCGGCGCTCCCATTTGCGGTGCCCCTCCCGGCCCTGTTCCTCTCTGCGGCATCTGTGGCATGCCACCCTGCGGAGCTCCACTCGGCGCTCCACCCGGGCCTCCAGCCGTGCCGCGGCCGAATCCCATGCCCATCCCAAATCCTCCCATCTGGTGTCCGGAATCGCTGCCGTAAGTGGCAAATCCGAGCTGAATAAGCGAATTCCCCTGCCCCATGTCTACTCCACCCGTCAAATTTGGTATGGAACCGTTCATCCCGCCGCCGCCGAGTTGGGCTGACCGGCGACTCCAGGACGCCGGCAGCATAACCTGGAAATTGATCGGTTTCGCATTGGCATCCACGGGCGCCATGGCGCCTTTCACACTGCAATAGGCCGGATTCGACCCGGCAGCGCCGGTCCATGCCGGAGTATTCAGCGTTACTCCGGAAACCGGCTCGCCGATGGCGGAAACGGGGATATCAGCGCCCAGTTTCGCTGCCGTACAATCCGCCTCCGTTATGACCTTACTTTCGGTCAGCGCAGGCGAAGTCTTGGTTTGTGCTTCGCTCCAGGGGGTTGAATTAAAAAGATAGAATAGACTGATTACCAGAAACAATATCGTTGCTTTTCTCATGTCTCCATTCATCGTTGTTTCTCCGGTTTCGATTTCCTATATTAAGGTTTGACCACCCAAATGGCGAACAGCGTTCCATGAATTCAATCTAAAAACTGCTGAATTTCGAAATTCGATATTCCTTGTTCGATATTCTGCGGTTCAAAAACATAATCCCAATTGCACGCCGGAACGGCAAAGCCTTTTCGAGTCTCGCCGCCACAGGCGGCGGCTTGCCAGTGGCAGTTAATAAGCAAAACCGATTCAGCGACAGGAAAAGCTCTTCTGATCGTCTGGGTTGCCGCCGTCGAATCGGGCCACCTTCGGATAGGGACATAGCGGACGTGTTTTGCCGGAGAAAGCCCGGCCCGAGGCAACCACACGGTCCGGCGCCTGTCCTTGCTCAACCCATTGCTGAATTGCAGTCAGCATGTCGAACTGGTCCGTCGATTGTCCGCCGCCGCAATGGGTCATGCCGGGCACGAGAAACAGGCGAGACCACGATTGCGGTCCCTGATCGTCACGAGGAGTCAGGCGCTCATACCACTGAGTCAGGGCACCGGTCCACATTGCCTGGTCGGACAGTCCGTGATAGACAATCATCTTGCCGCCGTGTCCCGCGAAGGTAGTGTGCAGGGTGGCGACAGCATCGTTGATGGCTGCGGTTTCAGCGAGAGTGCCCATATCGTGGTCGAAATCGAAACGCAGCGGATCGAAGTCGGGATTGGATGGCGTCATGGAGAAAAGGCGCAGCGTATCACGGCCCAGGGATGCATTTGCGGGTGGGTTTGTTGCGGTACCCAGATGCATGCTCCGCCAGGCAGGCTGGGCGATTCCCGTATCGTACGGTGTCGCACCATAAAGCGATTCGCCGCGGGGATTGTGCGCGCCGCCGAAAATGTCTTTCAGGCCATCTACCTGCTGTTTCGAGAAACACGGCTGCGTGTCTGCGCCGGCTTCCATACCACAACGCATGGAGGCCGGATCAAAATGGCAGGCTTTGAAGTCGTTGATCATGCCATCCTCAAGTCCGTCGAGTCCATCGCACTGCTTGAGCACGGAGTCCGATACAGCTTTTAGTTGCGCGTCCGTGAAAGCCTCAGACAGTTGCGGCTTGCCGGCCGTATCCTTGGGCGCAATCCGCGTAACCGTCTGCAGGCTCCAGATCTGGTTCATAGCGACCCGCGTCAGATTGAAGGAAGCATTGCCGGCAACCACGCCGTCGAATTCCAAGGGCAGGCGTTGCGCAGCCAGCATTGCCTCACGCCCACCCGTGGAGCAACCCATGAAGTAGGAATAGTCGGGCTTGCGGCCGTAGTAGCGGTTGATGAGCACTTTGGCCTCGCGAGTCGTTCGCTGCACCGCCTGGTAGGCGAAATCAAGCTTGGCCTGCTGGTCGACGGCGAAGCGGGCATCCACGATACTGCTGCTACCCCGACTGCGATGGCCGCCGTCGGTCGAAACCACTGCGAAACCTCGTACCAACGCAGACGGGAATCCCGAAACAGAGCCATATGCAGGACTCAGGGTGCCGTCCAATCCACCACCGCCCTGAAACAGCAGGTGGCCGTTCCAGGCCAAAGGCAGTCTCAACTCGATGCCTGTGCCGTAGCTCAAGCCCTCCATTCCAGAAGGCCGCGGGTCGAGTGTGACGCGAAACAGGCAGTGGGCAGGAACTTCCGACGCGGGCCCGCCCCGTCCCGCGGGCTGGCTTGAGGCCGCGACCCACTGCGATGTGTCAACACTGTAAGTTTGCGTGGACAGCGCTGACAGCGATTCGCAGGCCTTGCGGGATTCCGCTTCATCGGCTAGGGCATAATTCGACGTAAGCAGGATGACAGCTACCACACAAGTGCTGCCCAATCCGGTTCTGATTATGTTCACAGGTTCCTCCCCTTTCAATGCCGGCAATGCCATGCCTATCAGACTTCCGTATCCACTGATCTTGGCTATCGAAGCTTTTCCAATGCAATTAGATCCAGGGCTTCTCCGCAGCGGTGCGCTCGCCCGCAATGCTGCCAAAGACGATGCACTCCAGAATGTTGCCGCCGCCCTGATAATGCCAACTGTAGAGGGCGCCCAGTTCCCCGCCCGAATAAAGCCTTGGAATCGGTTTGCGGTTTGTATCCAGCACCTGACATTTGCTGTTGCGCCGCGGTCCTCCCTGCGTATTGGTGAACGCTGGAACAAACTCGGCCGCATAGAAAGGCGGCGTTTGAATTGCCGCCATCTTTTTGGAATCCCGGCCGAATTCCGAATCATTATTATCCACGCACGCTTTATTCCAGGCGCTAACAGTTTTTTCGAGCGCGTTCGGGTCCTTGCCCATTTTCGCGGCCAGATCTTTCAGCGTGTCGGCTTTTACAATCCAGCCTTTTTCGATCTCGGCCATATTGTCCGCGCTCCAATTGTATTTTTCTATCTGCGACCACCAGCAAAAGAAATAGTTAGCCGGATAGAGCGGGCCGCTCTTTCTCATGGCTTCATCGAAGACACAGTGTACGGGCAGGGGTGTGGGAACGGGAACATAGATGCCATGAAATGGTATTTTGCCGTGCTTCGTAAAGTAGGTTTCGTTGGTAAATCGAGTGGCATCTTTGGCTATCCAGATCCAACCATTTCCTGGAGGAGAAAAATTGTAGCCGAAGGCCCAATCCTTACCGGGGATCCTGAAATTAAAATCCGGGCCGGCCTGGTTGTCCATGTGCCAGAGATCTGCGCCGATCGCCATCGCCATCCGGATTCCATCCCCGGTGTTGTAAGGACTCCCTTTGGGATAAGCATACGGCATTCCGAGATAATCGCGGATCATCTCCTGGTTATTTTCAAAGCCTCCCGTACAGAGAGCCACTGCCTTCTTGGCTTTGACGTATATCTTCTTGCCTTTGTTCTCTGCGACCACGCCCCGGACCTCTCCGGTTTTGACGTCTCGGATCAATTCCACCGCAGGAGTTTCATACTGGACCCGGATTTTTCTTTTTTTAACAGCGTTCTCCATCAGGAGAAGCCAAAGACGCTGCCAGCCATTGCCCAACTTAGACCAACAGACGTTTCCTGCGCCACCCGGGAAATCCGGATATTCGCCCGCTGTTTTCATCGTGCTCATATCCGCCCCCATTTTTGTGAGCCATTCGGTCACATGGATCGAGCGTTCGTGGAAAGCCTTCGTAACGTCGTCTGGGATGGGGTAGCCGTCGCTCATAGCGTTCTGATATTCAACAGCTTTATCCGAATCAGAAGGGCACCAGTAGCCTTGACCGCAAACCCGCGTATTCCCGCCGGCGTGAGCTTCCGGTGCTTTTTCCAGAATCAGTACATCGGCGCCCTGGTCGTGAGCTGTTATCGCGGTCATTAAACCTGCCGCCCCGATGCCGAGCACAACAACTGCGGCTTCATAATCCCACTTCTTAATCGGATCGGATTGAGTGGCTCCGGCTTCAGCGGCGCCAAGCTCCGCCAGCGCAGCAGAGCCCATTCCTGTTGCGGTAGCTTTGAGAAAGAATCTTCTTGATGTTTTCATAACTCCTTCCTTTTTTCTGAACTGGTTGCCGTGATTAAGCCTTCTATTCGAACATCTGCCTCTTTGAACGTTCCTGATATATTGATGCTGCGTATTTTAATCTGCCAACAACTTGTCAAAGCCATGGAAAACACTGAAGGGATATGGAGCACACGGAGGATTCAGTGTTCTCCATGGCCAGATATGCCGGATCACTCCGGCAATTCCGTGCGCTTTTGCGGAACTCTCTCACCAAAAACCGGTGGTGCGTAAACCGCAACGGATTCTTGTGTGCTTTTTTTATATTTGGCCGGGTAGACGCCCGGCAAAGGCACGTTCTGGGCAATCAATCGCTTGCGCAGCGAAGGAAAATCCACATTCCTGACGCTGACGCCCTGACTTATGGAAAGAGCTGCAGCAGTTCCGGCCGCTTCCCCAAAAGCAACGCAGTGTGGGATGAGGTTGAAGAAATTGTTCACCTCCTGGTCGGATGAAAACGCACGGCAGCCCACCAACATATCCTCGACACCTTTCGGTAGAAGAGCCCGGTAAGGGATGAAAGTGTTCGGGTGCGCCAGCGACGCTTCACCTCGG
>JAHFUH010000333.1 GCA_023265215.1 Acidobacteriota bacterium | reverse complement strand
TTGTGAGTGCTCGTTCAACGATTTTCCCTGTTTTTTTCATTCGCAGGCGAAGACTGGAAGCAACAGTCCCATCGTGGGCGAGGATATCCTTTCGCCTTATCGCCAGTGCATCTGATTCACGCAGGCCCGTGGATGCCATTAGCTGGAATAGGGCGTAGTCCCTCGGAGAACTCCGTTTCGCAAGCTCCAACAATTGATGAATTTCCTCGGCGTTTAAAAATATGGGCATGGGTATGATCTCCTTTCTCCTGTATTGAATTATAATACTGACAACCTGTGGTAATCTTTGTTCAACATTTTCATCTGGGAGAGACACGATGACGCTAAAATCTGTATTTCCTGCGATTGCCTTGATATTTATGATATTGAGCATATCGGCACAATCATCAATTGCAGAAACGTCAATTAAATACGTCACCGTATCTTACAAGTTTGATTCGCCCATAACTCTCCATGAGCCGGTATATCTAAATGTGCAGTTCCAGAATCAAATGCCTTATGGAATAACATTTGATCTTGGACTCCTTTCTAAAGGAGCTTTCGATCTTCAAATAGACATGCCGAATGGACAACAAAGGAATTACTCTACCAAGAATATGGCATATGATGGTCCCGAAGTATACAGCCGGGTATATCTGGCGCCAAAAGAAACGACCATGAAGCGATTCCTGATGAATGACTGGTATGAGCAGGACGAGCCCTACTTTATTAGCACATACAATTTAGTGGGGAATTATCACATAAAGATTAAGCTGGACCTGCCAATCATAAAGGGTAAGACAGAACAGAGAATTGTTACCATAGAGCGAGAGTATTATCACCAAACAGAAGAATCTGAGCTGGATTTTGCAATTCTGCCTCGTAATGAGGCTGTGCTTAAGCAAAGATGCGATGAATTATTCAGCAAATGGCAGTTTGCACCATACAGGGATAAACCGCCGTTATTTCAGGAATTGAGCTACATTACGGATCCAATAGCGATTCCATATCTGGCTAAGCTGGCTGACAAGGAAGATTATTATGCATTCTTTGGATTAAGGCGAATTGGCACCGATAAAGCAATGGAAGCAATGATTCCTATAACAAGAAGTACACATGATTCCAATATTGCTGCCGAAGCTAAGAAATATCTGATTCAAAATATGCACAAGATCCAAGATCCCGATATCCGCGAAAAGATCGAGGCGGCTGTTCAATCAAGATATTAGAGTGCGGAGAACTAACGATGGCCGGCATAAAGCGGCTTCGGGGCGTGGAAGTCAAAATTGGTGGAGAGCCAGTCGGCTGGATTCCTAAGGGGGCATCAAAATAAAAATATGGTGACAGGCACCAATTGCCCAAATTGCCCAAAATAATCGTCCCAATTCCGAAACGCACCGAGATAACTGCAGAGAGTTCAACAGGTGCATCCGGCGCATCCACGCATCCTTCGCTTGAGTTGATCCCTGTTTGATTATTTTCGAAACCATCACGATAGACGATTGACGATTGACGAAACTGATTACGTTGCCTCCGGAAGGGACTCTTATTTCCGGTTCCTAGTTAACATATTCGTCGCCACGACCGCGATTGAGTTTGATGACACCGCTTTCCGCAAGCTTTTGAATGACGCTGGCAATCTGCCGCTGGCAGGTTTCCACATCCTCTACTTTTACGGGACCCAAAATATTTAAGTCTTCCTTCATCATCTCAACCGCCCGCTTGGACATATTGCTGAAGAATCGATTCCTCAGCTCTTCTCTTGTTCCCTTCAGCCCAATTGTGAGGCACTTCTCGTTGAGGCTTGCCAACAACTCCCGCATGCCCGCATCGTCGATGAGCATCACGTCGTCAAATACGAACATAAGATTTCGGATGCTGAGCGCGAGCGAAGGATTATCCCTTTCGATTTTCTCCAGAATTGCATCGGCGGCTTTGGTATCCATACATTTGATCAGTTCGGCGACAGCCCGAATGCCGCCGTGGGATTCAGGGCTGACATCCGCCAGAGATTTCAACTTTTGTTCCAATATCATCGTGATTCGGTTGATGACTTCGGACGAGATCGGTTGGGGATTTGCCATGCTCATGACCACATCCGCGCCCAGAGGCGTCGGCAATAAGCTCAGCAACGCAGCGGCCTGTGGTAGATCAATCGCAAATTTATCCTTTGCGTTGATCTCGGCCTTGTTGGCCAATAGCAATTCCGCCACGTCCTTGTGTCCATATGTCGCCGCATAGTACAAAGCCGTATTACCGCAATTATCCTTTGCATTGATCTCGGCCTTGTTCGCCAGTAGCAGTTCCAGCACGTCCTTTTTGCCACCAGAAGCTGCCTTATGCAAAGCCGTACTGCCATAAGCATCCTTGGCATCGACCTCAGCCTTGTTGGCCAGTAGCAGTTCTACCACGTCCTTTTTGCCACTAGAAGCCGCCTGGTGCAAAGCCGTACTACCAGAAGTATCCTTGGCATTTATCTCGGCTTTGTTGGCCAGTAGCAGTTCCGCTATTTCTTTGTGGCCTCCCCACGCCGCCTCCTGCAGAGGCGTCATCCCTATCTTGTCTTTGGAATTGACTTCGGCCTTGTTGGCCAGCAGCAGTTCCACCATATCCTTGCGGCCCCTAAGCACCGCCAGGTGCAAAGGCGTATAGCCGCTGTTGTGCTTGCTGGAAACTAAATTAGGGTTGCCTTTTAGCAACGCCTCTACAATTTGCAGATTCCCCTTAAGAGCCGCATCATGAATCTGTACGCAAGCGGCGGCATAAAAATGATGGGAAAAACGGCTGAGGAAACAAGCAATGTTCATGGATGCTCCGAATGTCCTATAGCCTTATCACCTGATAAGGAAGGCAAAGCAACGGCATTCTTACAGGAAGCCCCGTCAGATGCTCTCATCGTCACAATGCATTTATGGGGTTATTAAGGTCCTCGATATGCCCCTTTTCTGCGGGTGTGCGGAAAGGGTACTGAAAATGTGAGCGCCTGTTTAAAAGAGAGCCATTTTCGCCGATTTGAAATGTTGCCATCCCCAAGTGAGTAAATCTGCGGGTAAAGGTAAATATGGTGACAGGCACCAATTGCCCTCGATGGATGTCGGGACTGCGGCCGCCTGCAGATCGCTGGATATCGCCAGACCGACTTTCTATCGCCGGCTTTGGTCCGAGACCGATGAGGTGCCCGCGCCGCCCCGGCCTGCGCCGCCGAGAGCTCTGAGCGCGATCGAACGACAAGAAGTGTTGGACGTTCCGCTGCAAAGCATAGCAGGTAGAGAGGATTGTTGGTGGAGTTTCGCAGGACACCGGGTCTTTTTGCGACACCGGCAAAGATCGTTCTAAGCCGATCGTTGAAATACCTTCCAATCGTCTCCATACTCGCATTGATAACAAATTCCTGTTCGGTTCCGAAAATGGACATGGTCGCCTTCACCGTGTAACAAATTGTGGACAGCCATCGTTTTTGCGGCTGCTTATTAAAACAGTGAGTGTCCACGATATGTTGAAAATCATTACCTCTGCGGGTTGTCATAATCTCGTAACGCCATAGATTCAGATTTCCCTAAATCTGCTCATGCCCTACAGGATAGCAATACCTATAAAGATACTTGACGCGGTGCCACAATAACGACACACTATAGTGGTACCAGCAAGGGACACAAAGGATCCAACATGAAAATTAAGACCCATTTGGCAATCCCCGAAGATTTGGTTGCCGAGGTTGACCGGATCGCTGGGAAACGACGGCGCAGCCTGTTTATTACAGAGGCCACACGGGAAAAGCTTTCGAAAGTGCTTTTCATGAAAGTGCTTGAAGAAACAAGCGGGGCCTGGAGCGACAGGAATCACCCTGAGTTAAAGACCGCGAAATCGGTGGAAAACTACGTTCGCAAGAAGCGGCAGTCCTATGGAAAGCGTCTCAAGCGATCCCGCCATGAGTGAATTCCTGCTCGATACCGATGTTATCATCTGGCATCTGCGCGGCCGGCAGGACGTCACCAGGGCGCTCAGTGAATTGCAAGCATCCGGCGTTCCGTCCTGCTCCGCGCTTTCCGTCCTCGAAGTGCATGTCGGCCTTAAAAAGGGGGAGGAGGAGAAGACCAACCTTTTCCTCGGTTCATTGATTGTTATTGCCGTATCGAAGATGATCGCGGAGAGGGCGGCGATGGAGATCCGCGAGCAGCGAGCGCAGGGGATTACGATAGACATCCCCGATGCGATTATTGCAGCCACATGCCTTGCGCACAACCTGACGCTGGTTACGTATAATAAAAGGCATTATCCATTCGAGGATTTGTCTTTCCATCCCCTTCCCCTCTTACGATAAAGCTATCAATGTTGTCGACCGTTGAAATACTGTCCAATCGTCTCCATGCTCGCCTTGATAACATATTCCTGTTCGGTTCCGAAAATGGACATGGTCGCTTTCACCGTGTAGAACTCCGCATACCATGATTCGGCGCCGATCGGAGCATTGAGCCGATAGCGCCATGCTTTTCGTGTGTTATTCTCTCTTCCCTTGCCAGGCAAACACGTCAAAGCACGCTTTCGTTTTGCCTGCCTTCCATATTCTCTTGAGCAGGAGTTCTTTCTCTTCCGGGATCGAGACGCCGCCCGATTTTACCTTCCATTCCCGCGGCATGCTCCGCAAATAGTGAATGCCTCCAGCTGTGAAATCAGTGCAATCCGTGGCGTTTTCTGAAAGGGATAACCGCCGGTTCATTATTCGCCTAAAATGCGCCCACTTTAACTCATGGCTGTCCAAGCTCGAACTTCTCGATTCTGCAGAGTAATCTAAGTCAAATTATTTCATTGACTTATCCCAATAGTGGCCAATTGAGAATCCAATTGCCGATTAGCCGCAAGAGAAGTAGTTCTTGTATGATTCCTCGATCAGTCGAAAAGGCGCTCCCCTCATTGATTCCAGGATATCCAGTGATCACGATTACCGGGCCGCGACAATTAGGAAAGACAACATTGGCAAGAATCTTTTTTGCCTCAAAACCCTACGTTTCCTTTGAGAATCCTGATACACGCATGGAGGCACAAAACGACCCGCGATCGTTTCTGGAAAGGTACAAGGACGGCGCCGTTTTTGACGAGGTGCAAAGGCAGCCGGAGCTTCTATCGTATCTGCAGCAGATTGTTGACGAGGGCCCGAAATCCTGTAAATTTGTTCTGACCGGTTCGCAGCAATTCGGATTGAAATCAAAAATTACACAAAGCCTGGCCGGCCGCACCGCGCTGAATCATCTTTTGCCATTTTCATAGGATGAGCTGTATTCATTCCGCGGGAAAAATCCCTCTATGGAAGCAGCGCTCTTTGCCGGATTGTATCCGCCGATCCATGACAGAGAGCTCGATCCTCAAAAATAGTATGCCGATTATGTTCAGACCTATATCGAAAGAGATGTCCGGTCCCTATTAAATATTTGGGATTTGTCGGTATTCAAATTATCCCTAAAAATGTGCGCTGCGCGGTGCGGCCAGCTGATCAATCTTTCCGGATTGGCATCCGATTGCGGGATTACCCACAACACGGCGAAAGAGTGGATTTCCATTCTGGAAGCAAGCTATATCTTGTTCAGGGTAGCGCCGTATTTCAACAATCTCGGCAAGCGCCTGGTAAAAACGCCGAAGCTATATTTCTATGACTCGGGACTTGCAACCTATCTGATTGGAATAAAATCTCCGGAGCAATTGTCGGTTCATCCATACCGGGGAGCAATTTTCGAAACATTTGTTGCCTCGGAAATCATGAAGAACGCATACCACAGCGGAGAGATTCCATGGCTCTATTTCTGGAGAGACCGTTCGGGAAATGAGATCGATTTTCTGATTGACCGAGGATCCGACCTGTTGCCCCTAGAAGCAAAATCAGGAAAGACTGTCGCATCCGATTGGTTTGACGGCCTGAAATACTGGCGTGCTTTTCCAGGGAATCGTGCGAAACAGGGCGTGCTGCTTTACGGCGGAAATGAAACCTATTCCCGCGAAGGAATAACCGTCACAAGCTGGCGCAAAGCCGGACAACTACATGGAGCATAGGCCGGGAACGAATTTTCGGTGATGCTAATGGACATGCCAAGTTTTGGATCGAGCCCGAAATCACGCTCGAAAAATACTACGGACTGAAGGAAGAGGAACTGAGTGATATTCTAGACATCGTTAAAAAACGGAAACAGGAAATAATAGATGCCTGGCACAAGCATTTCACAGATTGAAGTCCTCAATGTTGATGGACAGCGACTTTGGCTTCTGGTAGAAGGGAAGGAATATTTCCTCTCACACAAGGATTTCCCATGGT
>JAHFUH010000332.1 GCA_023265215.1 Acidobacteriota bacterium | reverse complement strand
AGCTACGAAGTTCGGAAATCCTCCTACTTTAATCTCGTCGATGACCCGGAATGTTTCCAAATCGACAATTGCTACCGTTCCGGAATCCTTGCAGGCTACCAGGGCTGTTTTTCCTTGATCAGCAATCGCAAATCCCATTGGGTGTTCTCCGATCACTACACTCTGAGTCACCGCTTTCTTGTCCAGATCGATACCCAATAGTTCATCCGAATTATAAGATGTTGCGTAAAGCTTTCGAGCTTCTGAATTCAGTGTGATGAAATTCGGAGACTTCCCTACTTTTCTTATCCGGTAGGATTTTGGGGGACTTCCAAACAATGGCATCCAACACGCCAGAAGAAAAATAAAAATAAATTTTCGCCTGCCCCTCATTTTTTCTCCCTCTTCATTTCGTGGCGGTAATCAGGCTAAAAACTCCAGAATTAAGCGATGTAGGAACATTTAAACCCTGAATGATAATCTGGCGAAACCCGGCCTCAAACAACAACTGAATCAGCTCTTCCCGATCATAGTATATTGCTCCGGCTTCGGCGGTATTTTTTTGAATGTACCGAAGATGCAGCCTTTTCATTATTGAAGACAATGCAATCCTTCCGGACTTTGGCTCCAGTACATCTGCACTTACAAAATGTCCGCCGGGTTCTAATATTCTTAAAACTTCCGCCAGATACTGCCCCGCAGGATGACGGTGAAGATCGAAGAAGGAAAACGCGAGATCGCAATAACCATCCGGGACGGGAAGATGAGGTTCCTGAAACAGCTTAAATTCAATGGTGCGCTGAAGACTCAAGTGAGTCGCCCTCTGCTTAGCGCGTTCCAGAAGTGTAACGTCGGTTTCAAATGAGTAAATGCGGCCAACAAAAGCCTTGCGCCCCGCCAATCTCAGAGCGAACGCGGCGGTACCGGTAAGGAGATCGAGCACCTTGATCCGTCCTGTGCCTACAACAAAATCCACAATTTGATCCATGGCGAGGTAATAATCCAGCCCTGTTCTCCAATGGAAAAATTGAGCAACGCCTTCTTCGTAGGTGCTAATTCTCGCCGCTAGATTCGCCAGGAACGGGCGCGGCTGGGGCGCAGAGAAATCAAATTGTCTTTGAATGCTCTGATCAGGAGGTGCAGTCTTCGCCATTTTCGAATCGAGGATTATGGTTTCAAATGGAATATGGAAAAATATTCAGTCTTCAATGCAAGAGCATACTCGTCGAGCCACCTGGGGTCAACCTGCAGGTGTTCTGAAATGGCGTCACCTTTCTGTACGCAGATCCAACCAACTTCAAGCGCCGGATTCTGAAGGGTTTTATTCCAGAGCTTTTCTCCTCCCTCATTATAGACAAATTCCTTGACCGGCAGTCTCGAATCATAAACCAGGGGAGCCAGTTTGCCCATATCGATTAGAATGCGCCGGCCGTCATAGTTGCGGTAAAAATAGTCAATAACCTCGCGCATCTGGGGCTCAATGAATCCGTGCTCCCTAGTTTCCGTCATTATGGGCATGTTTTCCCGCTCGAGTGCCGGGACCTGCATTCCCAAAATACAGATGGCGATCATTGGCCAGCCATAGCACCGCCGGGCTCTGGCAAACAGAAAGAGGAGAAGAGCAATGATGGGCAACAGCATGATGCCCGGGCCGGGAGCGAGGCCATTGTTTTGGCTTATGTGTGGCAAGCCCCAGGTTGCAAACGGTATAGCCATGGCCGCAGCTGAAAGCAAAATCAATGTCCGCTCTTTAGCTTTATCCGACGCAACCGCAAGCGAACCGAATATGGAAACTGCCGGAATTAGCAGGACCGAATAACGCACGCGATAAATAAGCCCCCAATAGAGAGCTGAAATGTTGATGAGCGATGGCAGCCACAATAAAAGCAGGGGCACACGACGTTTGAATTCTTCGCGTTGACTGAGAAGCAACAGAAACCCAACGGCAGCCGCCAAGATAGGCAGGATTGAAGCTATTTGGGATAGCTCTCCCCAATGATACAGCAACGATAGGAAAGGCCTTTTATATGTAAGATAAGGATCCGGATTCCCTGTCGCGACTCTGTGGAAAAAATTGTCTCCCAGAAGAAAAAATATATAGCCAAAGTGAGCCGCCGTCGGTAACCCAAACACTCCGGCGTACACAATTGCGCCTCTAATGGCCTTTCTCCTGGGCATGAATTTAATTGCGCAGTCATAGATCAAAAGCGATAGAACGCCTGCCAGAAAAAACCAGCCCTCATATCGGCAAAGAGCGCCGAGGCTGCACCAGGTTGCAGGCAGCCACGGAAGGTTGGATTGGGCAGAGTCGCGCCATGTGATCAGGCTGTCTGCTGCCAGCAGCAGAAGGACCATGTACATGGGTTCTGTAAGCGGGCAGCTTTGAATGTATTCGAGGTTGCCGTTGGCTAACAGAACAAATGCGGCAAACATACCTGCCGCAATGGACCCAGTAAGGCGATACGAAATCCTATAGGCAAGCCAGCCTGAAACTGCAAATGCGATTACCGAGATAAGGCTTGGGATAAGCCCGGTGCGGTATTGCGACTCAAATATTGTAAGCGGCAGATATATCAAATGAACCAACGGCAGCCAGTTCACTCCCATCTGGCCGTAGCCCGGCTCAAGGGAGTCCACAATCCGCCGCGCTACCAGCAGGTGCGCCTTTGCATCGAAGTGGGCTAACGTCAATTGCCGGGAATAGTAGTAATAAAAAAAACCGAGGCCGGAAGCTATTCCGGAAAGAAGAACAAAATACGATCCCTTCCGATAGGAAAACTCTCCGCCTTTTTTAAAAAGATGAATCAAGGGTAAATCCTGTAGAGCGTGCGCGGGAAGGCAATAGCTTCACGCAGGTGGCTCAAACCGCAAATCCAGGCTACCACCCTCTCAATTCCCATTCCAAAACCGGCATGAGGAAACGTCCCATATTTGCGAAGATCGAGGTACCATTGGAAGGGCTCAGCCGAAAGCTTATGATCTTCCAGCCGTTTGACCAGCAAGTCATAGTCGTCAACTCGCTGCCCACCGCCAATAATCTCGCCATATCCTTCGGGCGCCAGCAAATCCACACAGAGTGCAACCTCGGGCCTGTCCGGATCCGGTTGCATGTAAAATGCTTTCACTTCCGAAGGATAGCGATGAACAAGCAGGGGAGACGAGTGCTGTTCCGACAAGAGAGTTTCATCGCCGCCACCGAAGTCGCCGCCCCACTTTATTTCCGATCCGGCCGCCTGCAGTCTTTTCACGGCCTCGTCGTAAGACAACCGGGGGAAAGGCCGGGAGATCTTTTCCAGCGCAGCGATATTGCGTTCCAGAACTTCCAATTGCTGCTTTCGTTTGGTCAAAACCCGATCGACAATAAGACAGATAAGACCTTCCGCAAGCTGCATGGTGTCTTCAAGATTCGCGTAGGCGACTTCCGGTTCCACCATCCAAAACTCCATAAGGTGCCTGCGCGTTTTGGATTTTTCCGCGCGAAAAGTGGGACCGAAACAATAAACCTTTCCAAAAGCCGCCGCCGTCGCTTCATTGTAGAGTTGACCACTTTGGGTCAAATAAGCCATTTGATCGAAATATTGTGTTTCAAACAGGGTCGTGGTTCCTTCGCAGGCATTGGGAGTAAAAATCGGAGTATCGATCAAAGTGAAACCCTGGTCGTCGAAGTAGTCTCTGCAGGCTTTGATTATTTCATGCCGGATTTTGAGAATCGCGTGCTGGCGTGAGCTTCGTAGCCAGAGATGCCTGTTCTCCATCAGGAATGCGGTTCCGTGTTCTTTGGGCGTAATGGGATAATTTTCCGCCAGTTGAAATATTTCAAAACCCGTAACATCTACTTCGTAGCCGCCCGGAGACCTGCTGTCCTTTCGGACCTCGCCGCGAATTTCGATGCTTGATTCCTGCGTAGCTTTGTCTAGCACATCAAACTGCTCGGGACTAAAATTGCCCTTGAACGCAACACACTGTATTGAGCCGGTTCCATCCCTCAAGAGGATAAACTGCAGTTTTCCGCTGCTCCGCTTGTTGTAGACCCAGCCACGCAGTGTGATTTCACTTCCCTCGTGGTCACCAACATTTTCGACATATACGGCCGGCATATTTTCTTTCCCTTAAATTCATGAAAATTACTTGAGGGAACCTTTTAGAAAATCATATAGCTCGGAGTTTCGCCTCTCTTTTCACAATGTTCCACATACAAAGCGTAATAGCTCTCGCGCATGAAACTGGACGGTTCTATTCTCATTTTTTGCGCCAGGTTTAATATTGCGGCTTCAGAGCCTTCAAACTCAGCGTAATCGCCTATCGGCGTTTCGTCGACTGCAACTTTCACTTCATCAATTTCAAATTCCTGGCGGTATTTTTGATAATGGAAGCAGATACGCATTCCGAGTCGCTCCAGGATCTGAAGTGCTGCGCCACCGAACTCAACGCTGGTTTCCAACTCCTCGCGAACTTTGAAAATCCCCTCGGGGCGTGGAGACCCCTTGTATGTGAGGACCGCCCGGCCGTTAGCGGTGCGTACCCGAACCATGCACCGATTGGATTGAAGCCTTCCATCCGGAAAATCCAGAAGGGAGTCGTCCTCAAAATGCCTGTCGGCCAAAACCCGGGGATTGAGTCCCTGCAGATTCCGACAAAAATCCTCAAAATCCAATAGCTTTATTTTAACTTCTGTTTCCGTCCCCAAAATCTTCTCTCGGACTAAACTTTATGCCGCCGCAAAATAATTCCGCACTCATTGAGCAAGGACAGCGCTCGATCATTGAGAGGATACTCCTGGTTGTAAATCACTTCGGCAATACCGCTGTTGATGATCATTTTGGTGCACAGAAGGCAAGGGGCAAAAGTCGTGTAAAGAACTGTGCCTTTCAATGCGGTTCCATGATAGGCAGCCTGCGTGATAGCATTTTCCTCGCCGTGGCAGCACAGACATTCGTCAAGAGCGGTGCCGCTTAAAGCCATGCTGTTGCATCGGGGACAACCGCCTTCATTGCAGTTCTTTGCGCCCCTGGGCGTTCCATTGTACCCGGTGGATATTACTCTCCTGTCTTTTACGATTATCGCTGCGACTTTTCGTTTGATGCAATTGCTTCGCATCGCGACCACTTTGGCAATGTTCATAAAATATTCATCCCATGTGGGACGCTGAAAATTACTCATGATCGGCGGCAGCAGTTCATCCAATCTGCGATGCAGTTCGTCCAAAGTGCCATTGTTTGTAACAACCATATCCGCCATTCGCATGGTTGAATGGAGTTGCTGGTTGGCGGGATTGTTGGAACTGAGTTCGCGCGCTTCCTCCTGGAGAAATTGTTCGATGGTCTGGGCTGCCAATTCCCTTCCCCTCAACCGGCTGCGCTCAAAACGCACAGGCGGGTCCGCTTCAAGTGCCAGGAGCGTAAAATCTTTGCGGCGCCTCAACACATCCACCTCGTATGGGCTGCGTATCGAATCGATGACATAATTGTTGTCATCATTTAGAACGCTCAAAATTCTTTCCGCCAGAACGCCGGCGCCAAATCTGCTGCGAAGCTCATTTCCCGTATTGATGAGAAGATCGCGCGTAATATCCTGTCCTCTCGTCCGTATCTCCGCGCGTATCGCATCAGAAAGAGAAAAGTAGGTGAACCCGCGATTTTTCAGATATTCAGACACGGCAGTTTTGCCGGATCCGTTCTTTCCTGTCAGCCCTATTATCATAGGCTCGAATGTTAACACAATTTACGATTGACGATTGACGATTTGCGATTGCAGTCAAATAGATGGCTCTACTCGTAAATAAGGTACTTCTTTCGTCGGATCAAAAATTGCTCCACATCCTTCTGCCAGCTTTGCCGGATCTGATCGAGAGGGACTCCGGATTCGACCATATCCTGGATTTGCCTTCCTCCGGACAGGATTTGGATGGGCAATTTCTCGTATTCATATTCGTAAGGCGGATTACGCCACTGGAATGATTCAGGGTAAAGACTTCTTGCTGCTGAAATTACAGCTATGCCTGTAAGATAAGGTTCGAACGTATCCCGGTCATTGACATGTATTTGAATACCCCCACACATTTGCCCTGCCCACTTCTGAAATGTGGGCTGAAAATAAGCAGGACGGAACTGGGCGCCAGGCAGTCCGGATGAATTCAAGAGCTCTGCATATCGGCTGCTCTGAACAAATGGCGCGCCTATTAACTCAAACGGCCTTGTGGTTCCGCGGCCTTCGGACAATTGAGTTCCTTCCACAAGAACTGTTCCCGGGTAAACGGTCGCCGAATCCAGCGTCGGCAAATTGGGCGAAGGTTGTATCCAGG
>JAHFUH010000331.1 GCA_023265215.1 Acidobacteriota bacterium | reverse complement strand
GCTCCATCCGATGCCGTAGACACGCTGAGCAGGAACTTTTTCGCCCCGGTTCTGGAAAAGATGCTTGCTGACGGCGCCATTTTCGAGTGGGAAACCGACACCTACGCGGACCCCAAAGACTCCCCCGGGACATTCCTGATTGCGTATCTGTCGGCTACATCGGAAGGCCTTGAAAAGGCTAACGGCGCCGTGCAGAAGACCCTCAAGTCCCGACCGCCGACAGGTCCGGCATTCGATTCTCTGGTGGACGTGAGCGCGAGTAACGACGTTGTGGTGCGCTCTTACGCCGCGTACAAATAGTCCAAACGGATTGCGTCCGCCGGGAGCAGACCCCATGGGCACTCACTGCATGTATATAAATATAGATAAAAGGAAGCTATGACAGGATTGAAGGGATTTCAAAAAACTTATCTTAGAGGTATCGCCCACGATCGCAAGCCGATCGTCATGATCGGAAAAGAAGGGCTCGTGGCGGGAGTGATTAAATCTGTCGACGATGATCTCCTCCGCCATGAACTGATCAAGGTCCGGTTCGTCAGCTTCAAGGAGAAGGAACAGAAGAAAGCGCTCGCAGCGGAACTCATGGCTCAAACGAATTCTGCGATGGTCGGCATGGTCGGCCACACACTCACCCTCTACCGGCAGCATCCGGATCCTGAGAAGCGGAGGATCCAGGTGCCCGCCAGGCAGGATGCATGAAAGCTTGCAGATCCCGTTGCGAAGGCCTTCGCGCGCAACAGATCGTGGAACAGATCGTGGACACTCATTATTTGAATTATAAACTGGAGGATTTTTCATTTCGTCAGATTTTGCCGATTGTGACCTGGGGTCAATAAGATCGATGTGGCGGGATTCCCGGACCGGGATTCCCGGACAGCCATTATCATTTCGCTGGGAAAAATAATGGATTCCCAGGATTTTCATTCCTTGATTTTATTGAATCAAATTGGGAATTGCGTTGTTTGAGATTGGAATTTCTTAGCTGTCGCAGGGTTTCATGAATAGCTTCAACCCTGCGATTTTTTCAGCCCAGGAAAGAGCTGCGCGTTTTTTGCCAGGCTGCCTGACTGTCGAGTCAGGGCTGAAGGCTATTCATTCATAAACCTCATCTTAAATCGTTTCCAGGCTTCAAAAAGTGAATGCTTTTGCGCAATGGGGGAGATGCGAAAAAATGAAGACGCTCCCTATATCCTATTCTCATGGCGGGAAATGAGGTCGTTCTGGCAGTCGCGCGTCAGTTCCACAAAATAGGCCGAGTAACCGGCGATGCGTACCACCAAATTACGGTACTCGGCAGGATTCTCTTGCGCCTTGAGCAAATCCTCGGTCGAAACCACATTGAACTGAGCTTCCGCACCGCCGTTGTTCATATAAGCCTTGACCATGTCCCGCAGCTTGACGATCCCGTCGTCACGGCTCAGCGCGGTGGGATGGAGGCGAATGTTCAGGCACACTCCGTCCATGAACCTGCTGTGGTCATAACAAAGCGAAGAAAGAAATACCGCAGTGGGGCCGTTCGTGTCGCGGCTCTGAACCGGAGAGGCCGCATCGGCAATAGGCATTCCGGCTTTTCTGCCGTCCGGTGTTGCCCAGGTGGTGTAACCCTGACCCACATGGTCCGCCGCGCCGTACAGGCCGGCTTTGAAAATTTTGGTGCGGATTGAGTAGCACTCTTTGCAGGTGTCGTAATAGGTGTTAATCACCCAGGCCATCTGCTCATCGGCATAGGAGTCGGCATTTCCGAAATGGGGCGCTTCGTTAATGATCCGCTGTCTCAGGAGATCATAGCCCTCCCAGTTGGCCATAACAGCGTCATAGAGCTCCCGGGCTGTGCACAGCTTCTTGTCGAAAACCATGTATTTGATGGCGGTCAGAGAATCGGCCACGGTGGCAAGGCCGGTTGCGGTCCCGCCGTAGGAGTTGTACTTGGCGCCGCCCCAAGTGCAGTCCTTGCCGGACTCCATGCAGCCGTCGAGGGAGATAGACAGCATCGGGTGCGGCGTGTGGTACTGAACCAGATACTCCAGGTAGTTATTAAGGGTAACCTGGGCTTTGAGAAAGTAGCTGGCCAGCTTGCGCCATGCTTCTTTGACCTCTTCAAAGGACTTCATATCATACAGATAGCCCGTATGGATCGAGCACTGTTCGCCATTGAAGGGATTCTTGCCGTCGTTGATCGCCATACCCAGCAACTTGCTGTAGTGGATGGAGGCGTGCGGGGGAGCCACGCCATTGGCCGCGGAATAATCGTTGCCGGAGCCTGTAATCTCCTGACAGCCGATGATGGCATAATCCCGGGCATCTTCAAGCGTGAAGCTCAGTTCCTTCATCGTACCAGGGATGATGATATCGTCGTTCTGGAACAGCGGCAGTCCGCCCACCTTTGTTGAGGTTTCCAGAGCCAAAGCCCACAATTCGTTCGGAGTGTTCTTGTTCACACGCAAGGAAATCGTTGGATCGTGGAGGCTCAAGCGAGCCAGGCTCTCCAGCACCATGTAGGTGACAGGGTTGCTGGCGTCCTCGCCGGTTTTGGGATCTACGCCGCCGATGGTGGTGTGGAGGTAGGTGTTGCCGATGCCGATGATCTTAACTAATTCGCCACTGCCGCCGCCGTACATGGAATTAATCTTCATGAAGAAGCAGTCCACAATCTCCTGCGCCTCTTCAGTCGTCAATCGGCCCTCTTCCAGATCTGTCTTCAGGTACGGCCAGGTATACTGATCAAAGCGGCCGAAGGATCCGATATCGCCGATAAAACTCAGACGCAATATATACTGATACGCAATTGCTGCCTGGCAGGCCTCGCGGAAGGTGCGACAAGGGTTGTCGGAAATCCAGATCAGGCTGTCTGCAATGGACTCTAATTCGGCCTTGCGCTTCCCGTCGGTGCATGAGGCCGCCTTTTCCAGGCACTTCTCGCCGTAGCGCTCCAGTAAAGTGGTCGCGGCGTCACAGGAAAAAACGACGCCGGTGTAGAACAGGCTGCGGTTTATATCCTCGCCCATAAGGTTATTGACGTGAGAATCCAGCCAATCCTGAGCCTGCTTGCGGATCGCGGCGTAACCCACATTAATGATTTTCTTAAAGCCCGGAGTCAAGTGACCGGACGGCATCATCAGCAGGGGCGCGCCTTTCACAGTGGCGGAGACTTGCATGCGACAGAGCTCTTCATAACCCTTCGGCTGCCAGGCGGCCGCAATATCGTTGTAGGTGCGGCCTTTCCAGTAGTCGCGGATGGACACCAAATTCCTATAATCCTCAGGAGCTATAGACACACGCAGCTCCTCTTCGTCGGGATTGTGATACAGACCATCTTCTCTGAGCGTCCAGATGCCTTTCTCAATCATGAAGGGGATCCAGCCAGAATTGCCCCAATCAGGCGCATACCCGGTGCCGCAAAAACTCTTACTGCTGTTGCCGACAATCATTTCGAAGTCCTCGACGCGGACGGTCATCTGCTCGCAGATGGCTTTCAACACCGTGGGACGGCGAAGGTAGGGAATGAGATTCTCATTCTCCTGAAAGCAACGGGTCGCGATCATGGCAGTCTCAGAGTCGTTCTGGATTACACGATCACGGATCAGCTGATGCATGAGCTGCATGCGCTCACTTATTGGTTTGAACCTGTACATTTCAGCAATGGCTCCTTATTCTTGTACCGATACATTATATCAGCGTGTCGGCAGGAAAAATTATTACAGTTTAAAAAAATGCTTCCTATAGCAATCACCTGTCAGCCCTGTTTGATGTTAATGTAAAATCCTAATAAAGGGTGCACGGAATGGGAATCGGATTCGTGCTTCTTTTCTGGTTGATTCTCGGGATAATCATAACCCTCATCGCTGCTAAAATCCTTGGATCTTTAACAGGAAAATTCCTCAAGAAGTCTCCCGAGAGACCGAGGCGCCGGGCGATTATCGCGGCAAAGACACTGCTGCCAGTCGCGATGGTCATCGCATTTTCCGGATTCATAGGATATGGCATATGGTGTGAGACTGTTCGCGGTGTGGATGCAGGCATTGGCGATTCATGGTATGTGCCTTTGGGGTTGGGTTACAGCCTGCAGATGATCGACATTCCTGAAAATGCGTATCTTCAAACGCCGGCAGGCAATCCGGTTAGGTTGAGGCGTTTGGGTTATGATGACAGATTCCTCTACATCGAGACAGCACCAGACAAGTATTTCCTGACCGAAAAGAAGACAGGCAATTCAATCCATGACCTTACTGCTCAAACACTTGCCAGGCAGCTGAAAGAGTCGGGCGCAGCACCGGCGATACTTCGCTCTCCGGAGGTGGTATATAGGACCTTGCGATGGGGAATTGAAGACATCGTGGCAGGGCTTCTTATCCTGGCGCTGCCGACTCTGCTGACAATCGTGGTGTTGCTCTATGTGATAAACGTTCGACGGAGCAGTGAATCGGTTGTTTCATGCAGTGACAAGTAAAAATACTTGGAAAGAATTCGGACAATCTGCATGTGGGAACGCCCAAGAGTTACATACTGCGGCTAGGAAGGAAAAGCGGCGGAATGCACAATGCCCTTTCCTATCGAGCACCTCCCGACTTCCGATTCGCCCTTATGTAAACTTTGCCGGATCCAATCAATGTTATTTTACTGCACCTCCGCTGTATAATTGGAACGGTCTTTATTAATCGTAGCAACGAACTACTGCGGAGAGATCAACAGTGCAAAGAAAAAGGAGGAGTGTATGAAATCCTCGCGATCAGCAGTCCCTCTGCATGTAATCATCCTTGTCGCTGCGTCGGCGCTATGCTGCCTTGCCGTTGTCCAGAGTTGCCGAGGCCGGAAACAGCCGGCAGATGCGTCCAAATCGGCTGCGGATAACATGGCCTTGATGGCCGTGATGAAGATCCAGGATGATAAGGCTCAATTCCTGGCCCTCGAAAAGTTCGTCCGCGAGCACGGGAGCACTCAGGCAACCGGACAGGCGCACGCCATGGAGATCGAGTTGGCAACAAAGCAGGCTCCGGCTCGCCTGCAGGGTATGCTCTGGGACTTCCTGCGCACCGACTATCCGTCCCCCGATCCCTACAACATGGTTGGCTGGAATCTCGCTGTCGCCGGCGAGCATCTGGATCTCGCCGTTCCGATTCTCCAGAAGGCAGTGGCCAAGGCCCGCGCAGCAGGAGACCCTATGAACCTCTCCGCCTGTCTCGACAGCGAGGCATGGGCCCGATATCGCGCAGGAGACGCCAAGGCCGCTGTCGCGCCCATGACAGAGTCCCGGAGGCTGTACGGGAAGCCGCAAGACGAGATCGATGCCCACATGGGCATTATCTACGAGGCAGGTGGAATGCCAGAGAAGGCCCGGCCGATCTGCATGGCACTCCTGGGTCATATGGAGGAACCGGACATCCGGGCAGCGCTTGATCGCATCGTGGCGGCCTCCGGCGGATCGATGGCCGATGTGAACGCCGAGATCAACCGCACGAGGATCGCGGCTGCAAGGCCGGCTGCTGATTTCAAGCTCCCCATCCTCGGTGGCGGCGCCGCCTCCCTTGCCGACTATCGAGGGAAGGTGGTGCTCCTCAATTTCTGGCATTATAACTGAGGTTTCTGCCGTGTGGAGTATCCACACCTGCAGAAGATCCAGGCCGAGCGGGTGGGCAAGGACTTCACCATCCTTTCGATCGATACAGCAAACCGAGCAGATCTGGACAAATCGTTCCTAAAGGAATTGGGAATTACATTCCCAGTGATGCTGGACGATCAGAAGATCTCCCAAGGCGTCTATAAGATCGAGGGAACACCCACGGACCTCCTAATCGACCGACAGGGCCGCATCATCTTTCGTCACATTGGTTTTTCTCCTGGCCAGGAAAAGGTCCTGGGCGCGGAGATCGCCACGCTCCTCTGCGCTCCGCGCTAGAGCCTGTCCGAATATTAGGAGGGGTTGCGGCCGGGCCTTCGGACTCAGATCCTTTGAATTTGAGAAGCTTTTTTCAAACGCCACGGTTTTTTGCAACTGTGCAATCGCCGAATGGGGCAGAATGGGGACTGACGACGCTAACATTTTGCGCACAAAAGAAATACGTTGGTTTAGAGCAAATAAATCGCTCTTACGACAAAAAAATGCCCATCAATTTCAAATCTAAGGGATTGGTGATCTTTTTTCCGATCAACTGCAGTTAGCAAATCCTTAAATCGAAAATGCACCCCCAATATCAGGACTCCTGATCCCTACCCGTAATTTGGGGCTAATACGGATTCAGTTGTGATACCAGATGTGTCCCGTAGGGACACCGTGATCCTAGCCCGGCACTTCAGTGCCGGGACCTAT
>JAHFUH010000330.1 GCA_023265215.1 Acidobacteriota bacterium | reverse complement strand
GAGATGAACCACATCGCCTGCGTCGCGGCGCCTTGCATCTGCCCGCCCGGCGCTCGCGCCAGAATGTGAACTTATTCTTGCGCGAACCCTATGCGGATATGAACAGCCAAATATGACGAACCCTGATTTCACGGCAAAACCCCGAAATATGGCAGATCCGATAGAGCGGCTGACGTGGCATTACGAAAATCCGGCGGCAGAAGCTATATCATTCGCCGCCGGCGGCATCCCGGTGGTGGGAATTACATCCGATACGGCGCCATGGGAACTAATCCGCGCCGCCGGAGCCTTTCCATGCGTGATCAACTCCGGAAATTCGAATTACCAAGACATCAACAGTTTTATGGAAGAGGGTGTTTTCGAAGAACGCATTCGCGCCATATTCGGCGCCGCAATATCCGGCGATCTGCAGCACCTCAGCCTTCTTCTGATACCCCGAACATCAGAGCAGGAATACAAACTGTATCTGTATCTTCGGGAAGTTGCACGCCAGGATCCCAAGCGCCCCATTCCGCCTGTTTACCTATATGACATGCTCCATACGCGCTCCCCGGAATCTTATGCCTATGGGCTGGAACGCACCCGGCGTCTGAAGAAACAGCTCGAAGAACTGACGGGCAAATTGGCAGACGATGCGGCCCTCAAGCATGCGATCGAGGAATCCAATTCCGCGCGCAAGGCAATCCGGAAACTGTGCCGCCTGCGCGGCCAGGAGCCACGCGTTACAGGCGCCGGGGCGTTGGCATTGATCGGGCCGTCGTATTTTATGAACAGGGGAGAATATGCGCGCCTGGCAGAACTTGCCGTGGAGATGATCAAGGATCGCACTCCTCTTGCCGGCAAGAGACTGATGATTACAGGGTCTTCACTGAACCATCAAGGCCTTCATCAGTCGCTGGAAAAACATGGAACGGTTGTGGTCGCAGAAGAGGACTGGTGGGGTTCTCGCAGTGCGGGCAATGATATTGCGGATGAATCCAACGATCCATTGAAAGCAATATTTGATAAATACTATCTCGATATGCCGAGCCCGCGATTGTTTCCCGTTGATATCGCAGATGCATGGTTTCAACAAGCGTCAACGGATGGAATCGATGGTGTTGTTTTCTATTTGCCGCCGGATGATTGTGTCGCTGGATGGGATTACCCCAGACGTCGGCATTACCTTGATGAGAGAGGCATTCCTCATCTACTCATCCGGGAAGATGCCATGTCGATTTCTAAAGAATGCAACGGGCGCATCGAGGAATTTGTCCACAGCATTGAAGCCGGACGGTAGGGGACTATGGCGGAGAAACAACTCGATTGCACGCTGGCAGCCGGTGAGCACCAGAAAGCCCGGTTTGCGCGGCTTCGAAAAGATGTATTTGAAGAGCAGCGGCCTTACGCCATTGTCCAGGCAGATATGCCGTTTGAACTATTCCAGGTGATGGATGTTCCGGTTGTGAGCAACCAGTGGTGGGCCGCAATTATTTCAGCCAAACGGCTTTCAGCCTATTATCTCGACACTCTGAATTCTCTGGGATTTCATGAGGGGCTATGTCGGTACTGCAGTCTGGCTGTGGCATCCACCTTGGCGAAAGATCCGGAGCGCGCTCCGTGGGGCGGGCTGCCCAAGCCGGCATTACTCTGCGCGAGACTTACGTGTGACTGCCTCCAGCGGGTTTTCGGGATTTGGGCTGAAGCGTTTGGTTCTGAATTTGTTTTTATCGACAATCCAGGGGCCACCGAGTTGCCGCCGCGCTGGTGGGAGCTCAGCCGCTATCGCTGGCGCGAGCTGTTTGAAGAGCATCGACTAAAATTCACGGTGGTGCAGCTTCAAAATCTTATCAGGGTACTCGAGCGGGTTACGGGGAGGCAATTTCAAATCGATCGTCTGTGCGACCTGATGGAGCGCGTCAACCGCCAGGAAGAATACTTCGAAGAGGCTCTTCAGATGATCTGCTCCGCAGGCAGGACGCCGGTGCGCATGCACGAACAGGTGGCAAATGTTATGGCGGCACAGTGGGAGCGCGGCAGCGACTGGGCTGTTGAACATGCCCGCGCTTTCCGGGACGAGATCAGGGATCGAATAAGGCAAGGAGTGGTGGCCTGCCCTGAGGAGCGTCTGCGCCTGATGTGGGTGGGCGCAGGGCTCTGGCACGACACGGATTTTTACACCGCCTTTGAGGAGGAATTCGGAGCTGTTTTTGTCTGGTCTATGTATCTGGCCTTCGGACCCGACGGATATATCCGCTATGGCTTGGATGATCCGCTGCTGGCACTTGCCAGCCGCACGGTCAGCATGAACGAGCAGTTGCACAACCCGCCTTGGGCCAATGAATGGATTGTCCATCAGGCGAAGCAACATAGAATTGATGCTGCCCTTGTCCTGACCCCTCTGGGAACAAGGCCGGCAGCAACAGGCAATCGTTTTATTGAACGCGCTCTGGAGGAAGCCGGGATTCCAGTGCTCCCGGTGATCGCCGACATGGTTGATGCCCGAGGTTGGGATCCGAAAGCCATGCGCCGGAAGGTGGCTGAATTTCTGACAACTCGTGTCCTGTCTCGTCGGCAATCAACATAGTGTAGCCGATCGGCCCCAGTAGGGCAAAATTGAGGTATTCATGAAAGCAGAGGGCTTACATAATACGGATCGATCCTGGATTGTCCCTTTCCTGGCAACGCTTTTTGGAATGTTGACCCTTCAAATGTCAAACCTGGGATTTTCTCCTTTGTTGCCTGAAATCCAGAAAGAATTCTCCATGAGCCATACCCAAATCGGATTTTTCACGGGAATGTATGGTTTGCTGGCATTGGTTTTAAGCGTACCTGCCGGTCTCATGGCCAATCGCTACGGTGAAAAACGCGTTCTGGTTTTGGCTCTGTTCCTGGTGGGAATCGGTCTGTTCATGCTGGGCAGGGCATCCGGCTTCTACTCTGCGTTTGCTTGTCGCGCTTTGTGGATAGGCGCTTACCGATTTGCTTTCGTCTGTGTTCTGACTGCTATTGCACTTACCGCGCCGCCCTCTCTGAAGGGTTCATCCATGGGTTTCCTCGGATCGGTTTCTTCCCTGGCTACGGTGATTGGAGCCCCTTTCGGAAGTAAGATTGGTGAACATTTCGGATGGCGCATGGGGATGACTGCATATGCCGGTGCAGCAATTCTGGGATCCCTTGCCATCTGGGCATTCTATCGCCAGCAATTGGGGGCACGAGGACAGGTGCAGCCGCACCAGGTCAGCAGTTCCCGAGACGGCGGACGGAGTGCATTCCGTTTGCCGGTTGTCTGGGCTCTTACCGTATTGGTTGGAATGGTTGGGATGGCTTCCTATAGCGTGACGTTTTTTGTTCCCTCCGCCGCAACCACAATTTTTAAAATGGATGCTATGGGAGCATCCTTGGTGATCAGCACGGGGTACATTGGCGCAATCTTCCTGAACCTTCTTTCCGGCTACTTGATGGATCATTACAACAAATGGATTGTCCTGAGCTCGCTCGTGGCGCTCTTGATTCCGGCGTCGCTTGCCATGACCAGCGGGAGTGAACTTGTATTCCGAATCGCCACTGCTGTAGTTCTTGCAGGAGGATTTGCCGCGACCAATCAGGTGTATGGGCTCGCCGGAAGTGTGCTGAAGGGTCGTGAGATAGGGAATGTGATGGGTGTGTTGAGCCTTGGAGCTGGAATCTGCGGCTATGTGGGTCCTCAGATGCTGGGTTTGCTGCGCGATCGGACAAAAGGCTTCAGCGCCGGTTGGTACATGATGGCGGGTATCGCTTTGCTGATCTTGGTCGAGTTGTTGCTTCTTAAGCGCCATAGTGAAAAAAAACAAGGCTGAGAGGGTTGCTGGGTGCAAACGGAAGTGAGAGTCAAAAATGCAAACGGTACAACTCTGGGAGCGCCGACGAGACGCCAAATGACGCATGTTTTTTCAGTTTTTAGGCCCGGAGGGCCGGCATTAAATAGCCCCGAGCGTCAGCTCGGGGTGGGAGCGATAGACAATAAGAGGCCCAAAGGGCCGGCACAACAGACGAAGTGCCGCGCCTTCGGCGCTTATTTTATATTTAATCCTATCCCGGCCTAACGGCCGGGCCTATTCACTGCCGGCCCTTCGGGCCTAAAACCCCACGGCATTGACTCTCACTTCCGTTTGCACCCAGGGTTGCTGCGGCTTAAAGTAGACGCGGCGACCCGCCGCGTAGATCGATTTTAATCAATCGCTTATTTCACGCGGCGAGACGCCGCGTCTACTTTGGGGGTACATTAGTGATGATGAGTAAAACTTCTTTATGGAAAAGCACAATGCTTTTCTTTGCCGTCTTCCTGCCAACGCTGCTGTGGGCACAGACGTCCTCGACTATAAAATTCGGTTGTGCCATTAATGCCCAGGAACAGATCCAGGAATCCCAGGCGCTGGCAAAGAATACTCCCGGTGACCCGCAGTGGCGCGCCAAAGGGGATCTCCACAGGAAATATCATTCCCCCGCGGCGAATGCCGATATGCCTTACCGCTTGTACGTCCCGACATCGTGGGACGGTAAATCCAAACTGCCGTTGGTCATGATCCTGCACGGCGCCGGCGCAGACGAAAACATGTATGTGGATATGAATAACAAGCAACTGATTCATTTGGCCGAGCAACATGGCTACATCCTGGTATCTCCATTGGGATACACGCGCATGGGCGCCTATGGAACCCCCCTGCGTCTTCCCGCCGTCTTTGGAAATCCGGAAACAGCAGCGAAACAGCGTGCCGCTGTGAGTGCGGATCAGGAAAAGACTTTGGAACTCAGTGAAAAAGACGTCATCAATGTGCTCGAGATTGTTCTGAATGAGTATTCCGTGGACCGCTCTTCAATGTTCCTGACCGGGCATTCCATGGGAAGCGGCGGCACATGGTATCTCGGCGCCAAGTATGCTCAGTATTGGGCTGCTATCGCCCCAATGTCGGGTCCATTTGTAGACGAGTCCAATTATCCATGGGACAACATACGGAAAATGCCCATCTTCATGACGGAAGGAACCGGCGCCACGCCATCTCTCGTCGGAAGCAAGGCCATGTTGGCCTGGATGAAAGAACGCGGTTTCAAAATAGAGTATATGGAGGTGAATGCTGATCACGGCGGCATGATACCCTTGGTATTGCCGAGCATATTTGATTTCTTTGATCGCTGCAGGCCCAAATAGATTGACGATTTACGATTGAAAAACACAATCGTAAATCGTCAATTCATTATTTCGCCTGCTCCCTGCGCCATGAGTAGTAGGCATCGAATGCCTCCAGCTTTTCCAGGTTCGGTATTGGTTTGGCGCTTGCAGCCGTGTCGAAGAATATTACTTTCTGATCCTTCTCGGTAAAGGCAGGCCACTGCGGCAGACCGGATCCGTTCGGATCACCCGTCCTGGCGAAGTTGATCCAATAGGAGCGAATCAGGTCGGAAAGCGCAAGATCCTCCGGACTGGGTGCGCCGCCGGTGCCGCCGAGATTCCCAAATACATACGTAACCTCCGCCGCGTGATTTGCGCCGTCCGGCGAAGCGGGCGTGCGATGATCGTAGTAGTATACGAATGCCTTCCCCTTACCTTTCAGGGATTGCATCCGTGCCCAGGCCCACGTAGGCCAAGCAAAGGCAAATTCGCGGAAAACATCCGCAGACGCCCGCGATGCTTCGGCATCCGTTGAATGCGGGTAAGCGCTCAAAATGACGTCGGCGCGTTCACCGTAGCCTGATCGAATCTGCTTCTCAAAGGCGGAAGATGTAACAGGCCCGCGCGAGAACAATCCGCCTTCATTGGAATTGGTGCCGACTAGGATAGGAGTGTCGTTAAATCGGCCATTTTCGTACAGTTTGTATGGGTCGCCCGGAATAGCATTCCCATCGGCAACAGGCCAAAAACTGCTGCCGCTACCCATCCCGCCTCCAGCAGCTTTCTGGATCTGCTCAGCAGGTAATGATCGAGCGGCTTTAATGCCGGCGGCACCAAGTTTTTTCAAAAAGCTTTCTCCATTTGACTCGGCCAGTTTCAGACTCGGAACATTCTGACCTGCTTCATTCGAAATTCGCGGCGGTGCAAATGATCCGCCGCTTTCGGAAATCGCGCGTTGAAAAAGCCCTTTGGCTGCAGGCGCTGCGGAAAGCATGCCGACGGCGATCCCTCCGGCAGATTCGCCGAAGATCGTTACACACGAAGGATCGCCCCCGAATTGCGCAACGTTGTTCTTCACCCATTGCAGGCCGGCGATCATATCCTGAATCCCGTACGCGCCCGATCCCTTGCCGCTTTCACGGCTGAGTTCCGGGTGTGCCATGAATCCGAAGACACCA
>JAHFUH010000329.1 GCA_023265215.1 Acidobacteriota bacterium | reverse complement strand
TTCTTCGTGAAAATAGGTGACAGGCACCTATTTCCCCCGGGCTTCTTTCCAAAATAATTGTGATTTTCTATGAAATAAAACAGCTGCGGGCGAAACATTATCCCTGAGGATAATTGTGAAGCACGACGCTCTGTTCAAAAAGCTGCTGAAAAATCGCTCGATATTGCGGGCTTTTTTTGAAGAGTTTTTTTCAAATACGGCGGCGTTCATGGATTTTGATTCCATTGAGTATGTTGACAAGGAGAGGTTTACGCTTGAGGGTAAGAAGAGAACCGGCGATTTGCTCATCAAAACGAAATTTCGTGGCGAACTGGCGTGTTTTCTGATCCATTTGGAGCACCAGGCGCAATTCAGGCCGGATTTGGGCTGGCGGATGCTGGAATACCTGGTTCTGGACAGAAGGGAATATGGAATGCCTGTATACCCGGTTGCCGTGCTGAGCCATGATGAGACGATTCCTGAAAATTGTTTTCCTCTGGTGTCGGAATTCCCCAATAAACGTGTGCTGCAATTCGATTTTGATGTGCTGGATCTCAGGCATTTAGAAGCAGATGTTTATGTTCGGCGCCACAATACGGCTGCGCTGGCATTGGCAGCCCGAATGAAAATCCCGGCAGAAGATAAAATAAGAATTGTGGCCGACTTTTTTGTAAGCCTGGCAAGCACAGAAGCAGGTGATCGAGAGAAGGAGTTGGTTTCGGGATTTTTCTCGGTTTATCAGCCGCTCGACGAAAAGGAGGATTTGAAATTGAACGAACATCTGGGTAAATTAAAGTTAGAAGAGAAGGAAAAAGTCATGCGGCTCACAAATCCTTTCATTGAGCGAGGAATCCGCGAAGGAATCAAGGAAGGAACTCTGGCTGGGCGGCGCGAAGGCCAAGTCGAAATTGTCTTGAGTCAGATCAAATGCCGTATCGGAGATCTTCCGGCGGCACAGGAGAAAAAGATCTGCAAACTCAATCTGGCAAAAATCGGTTTGCTGGGCAAGTCACTGCTCGATTTCGAATCCCGGGTGGATCTTACGCGCTGGCTCAAGCAAAACGCTTCCTGATCCATGCTGTGCCGGCAATCGCGCCGGGATTTTTCAATTTCCTCGAAGCCCGTTTCTCGGGATTTACAGTGCAAAACGAGGAGTAACCTATTCATTCGTAGTCACTTGACGTCAAACCAAAGGATATGGTTTGGCAATAAAAAAGAAAATGGATGTCCTGGTTTCGCCCCGGTTTCTTTATTTCTTTCTTTTTTTTTGATTACATATACATCTTATAATTCGGCAATCGGACCATAAAATGAAATATCCTATTATTTGTTCTGCGTTCTTATTGATTATGACAACCAATGGCTTGAGCCAAAAATCAGAGGAGCTCAATTCAGCGAATTTGGTCTTTGCTGTTCCTGCTGGCCGAGAACAATCATTATCAGGGGTGTTCAAACCCTCTATCGGAGGACATTTTTATGTCTACCCGACATCACCACTCCAGCCTTCACCCCTGTGGGAGTCTCCTCCCCGGTCTGATGCGGAAATGCAAGAAAGGAGAATGCGCCAGGAAAAAGCCTCAAAGGAGCCACCAAGGATAAAAGTGTCCCCGGTTCCGACAGTGGTTGTTCGTTCGAAACCATATTCTGCAGAAGAAGTCATTCAAGAAATATGGATTGGTTTTGATGGAAATCAAAGATCACAAACACTACCGTCTACCTTTATTTATCGCGATTCCGCAGGCAGAATTAGAGTCGATTGGCCTGCCTGTTTCCCTGGGTCTGCAGCGATATCCCATAATAAGGTGCAAAAGTTAAGCAAAGTAATGGACACTGTTTTTGACATGGGTGGGATTAGTTTAGATGATTGCGAGCTGCCACTGCAATCACCGGCTATCCCTGAAATAATAGATCCTATCGCAGGCTATCGGTATTATATGAACAACCTGAACAAAGTTGCTTATCGATTTCCCCTGCCGCCAAGCGGCACCCATTTGTCCTCCAATATTTCCCAGAAGCCATTACAGTATGAATCTCTAGGAGCAAATATTATCGAAGGCGTTGAGGTCCATGGCATCCGCTTTTCAATAATTATTGACGGGGCTCAAACGATAATCACGGAATCATGGGTTTCTAATGAACTAATGATTGGCATTTTCAGGAAAACCACAACACCCATAAAAGGGGAGATTATTCAGACGCTTAAAGATATCAGGCAGACAGAACCGGACGATTCTCTATTTAAGATACCTTATGATTACGAAATAAAAGATAGCCCTGATCAGTCGCAATAATTCAGTGCCTTGCTCCGATTTATTTTCCTTCGATTTAATTTATTTACTATCGTGCAACACGTTGAGTGCTTATTCCGGGCCATAAGTCGCGTTGGGGGAACCTTCCCTGATCGCCGTTTATGGACCACAATCACTATTAATCGTGAGAATCTTGTTTTATCGAGAGGCACCATCCAAGCGTGGCAATCCCATCATTCGTTCCGTAGAGTAAGCTCATCCCAAACATTCGCAACACGCCGAAGTCTGAGCCAGCCGCGAAGAGCAGAAATAAAACAGATAATAACTGGGATAAGGGAGCTTACGGAGCTTGCCAAGAATGAAAAATCAGGTAGGTGAGATTGGAAAGGCGTTCCGTGCCCCGTTACTGCATGGCCGCCAGACGCAGCCGAGAGCCGACCATACACAAAATAAAAACCAGAAAGCATAAAAGAGAGCCCAAAGGCATACCAGGCAAGTATCTCCCTAAGAATGCAAGAGCACACGTTTTTGGTCTTGCGTTGAACCATAACAAAGTTGAACGTGGGAATAATGACAGTTGCTATGAACACTACAGCTAAGGGAACTAAAAAACTTCGATGCGTTTTGACAGCAAAAAACAAACATGCGCAATAGATGTAATTGAACAATAACCACCAGCGGCTCCCCTGCCGGCTAAATACCCTCTGGAGTCCATCAGCTTCCCGCGTGGTCAGGTGGCACTCGCGGAAACACTTCGCCGCCTTGCGAGCATTGCCCAACTTGGCAAGCGCCGCACTCCGGGCGTCGGATTCGGATAATCCTTTCCTCAGGTGATCTGATACCGCTTCAGCATGGTGAGCTTCAATCTCCAATCGGATGCGCTCCTTTGCACGGGTTGCCAATCCTTCAGTGGCAATTCTCAGCCACGCGTGAAGCTCATACGGTTGTCTCTCCCAGATGCCCATTACGCCTCCTTAAGAATCAGGCTGATTGCACCGGTAAATTGATCCCATTCCTCCACCTGTTTAGCCAGTACTTTCTTCCCTTTGTCAGTGAGTTTGTAGCAAAATCGGGTGCGTCCGTTCACGGTGCTGGTGTAGGAAGTGATTAATCCCTTCGCCTCCAATCCATGCAAAGCCGGGTATAACGTGCCTTCCTTGAAATCCAGAACACCTTTGGATTTCTCTTTGATTTCCTGGGCGATCTGGTAGCCATGGTTGGGTCCTTGGCGCAAATTATGGAGAATCAACGTTGGCAAGCTACCCTTGAAATTCATAATTCCATCATACATCGAATACCGAGGCATCAACAAGCAATTTGATACATTCTGTGCTTAAGCAGGAATTTTGCGCCATTCCGATGGTCCGCCGTTTTGTTTTGCGGTGATTTTCGGGATTACTCCCACGAAGTCCGGTTCGAGGAAACGTGCCCGCCGCGCTTATTCATTTCTAAAGCTAACGATTGAAAATTCAATCACCATCCCGGCAAGGATCCATGCCTCTTGCCGCCTTCCGGTGGAGCCAGGGGACCAACACAAACCACTGGAAATATCCTGCTGGAACAAAGAGTATCCACATTATTACGTCAGCATAAAGACGAGGGAGCGTGATTCCCCAGCTTTTATATAAAAGCAGAGATAAAAAACCATCCAAGGTGCCAAGACCATAACCGATGGAGAAAGTTAGAATGATCATGGTCAAGCCAAATGAAATTGCAATATCCGGCTCCCTTATATTCCCTGGCCATAAATCGTATATCAGATTAGCTACGCAAGCAGAAACCCATAAAATACATACGATACGGCCGAGAATGCTGCGAGGGTAGATATTCATGTTCACCCCTTAATGTAGCAAGCTCCCAATAAGTCCCATTGTGGGAGATTACGCCAAAATGTCAATTGGCGACTCCTACTTCTGACTTTCGCCGCCCATTCGAAGGTTCCCTGATGGCGTTTTCCGTTCGTGACTCAAAGCTGCCGGCTTTTTTCGGCTTTGCCGATGGGGGCCCAATTCGAGGTTCGTTACTTACTGACTCTATTGTGATCTTTAAAAGAATACTATTTTCGGCACTCTTCTCTCGGGGATTCGATAGTACTTTACATCGGGATATCCCAACATCAGCGGGAAGTGATACGGGTGATCCGCCGGAACCCCCACAGCCGACTTAATGGAAGGCACATGGAGCATTGCGCCATAGAGAAGCCCCGCCCAGCAGGTCCCAAGGCCCATCGTCGGCGCCATAAGATCCAGATAAGAAAGCGCCAGCACCAAATCTCCAAACCCGCTTATGGCTTCTTCGGGTGCTGATGCAACGACAATGGCAGGCGCGTTCCGGAGAATCGTATCAGTACCCGCATCCCATCTGGCCAGCATCATCTTCAGGTAGGGAGCCGCCGCGAGCATTTTCGGTTCATTCATTATCTGGCGTGCAAATTCCGCGGTTAGCCCGGCTATGTTCTTGATCCTGGCGCGATCGGTAAGGACAAACCATTCCACCAATTGACTGTTACCGGATGTGGGAGCATAGCGTGCAATTTCAATAAGTCGTCGGATTGTATTGCGATCAACAGGCTTGGCCTGATATGCGCGAATAGAACGACGGGAACGCAGGAATTGGTCGGCCTGCCGCATGCTTATTTTGAGTTCTTCGAGAATCCTCGGCGAATTTTCGATTCTGACTCTTTTATGGCTGAGAGCGTTATGCGGACAGACCGCCACACAATGCCCGCACTCGACGCATCCAGTCTCCAACCCAGTTCTTATCTCAGGAAAGCCGTTCTCCGGAAGCTGAATCAATAATCCTGGGCATTCTTCCACGCATAACCCATCCTTTTGGCACTTGCTTTTGTCAACAATCAAAACTGACATTTACAACTCCTCTGAACTGGAATAGCAGCCGGGTATTGCGGCGAGCATGTCTTTCATTTCATTTTGCTGCGGCATTTTATCATGGTTTTTTTGTAAGTCCGGCAATGTCCAATGGGGAAGCTTGAGTCATCGCCGTACTCTGGGGAAAATAGGTGTAATAGGTGACAGGCACCTATTTCCCCATTAAAGCCGCTCTTGCCTACGCGGCGGATACTCTTTCGCATGAAAAAATAATTTTGAGACCTGCCTCATGAACCCGCCTGCGCTCCGATTCCTGGCCGATGAAGGATGTGACTTCGCCAGTCCGAGCTTTGCAGGATTCCCAGGAACTGATAGCTTGAGCCGATCTTTCCGGATATCACTTGTGGCATTTTAAGATGCTGGGTATGCTTCGGGCGTATGCATTCCGACGACGATATCCGTACCTGCGTCCGGGTACTCCAAGATTTCATATCGGATCCCGAAGCATTCGCACGGCTTTCCGAATCCGAACGCATAGAACTTCTACGTGTTGCCGGGCTTCTTTCCCGTCCGGACCGGGATTCGCTCAAAGAACGCAATAAAGCCATCCGGAAGGAAAAGCGGCGCGCCGGCGATATGAAAGAACGCTCGGCTCGTGCCGCCACCGGCATACGGAGCGCCAGGGAAGCAGCCGTATTCACAGCACCCTGCATGCTTTCCAGTCCTGAAATGCCTCACGATGCCGTCGAGTTGAAATCTCCCCGGAACTGCTATATCTGCAAGGCCGAGTTTACACGGCTCCATTTCTTTTACGATGCGCTCTGTCCTGTTTGCGCCGACTTCAATTACGCGAAACGGTTCCAGGCGGCGGATCTCAACGGAAAAACCGCTCTCATCACGGGCGCCCGCTTGAAGATCGGGTACCAGGCGGCTCTCATGATGCTCCGCGCCGGAGCCAGGGTGATTGCCCTAACGCGATTCCCTGCAGATGCCGCGCTCCGGTATGCGAAAGAAGAGGACTTTCCGCACTGGAGGCACCGGCTTCAGATTTTCGGATTGGATCTTCGCCACACGCCGAGCGTAGAAATTTTTGCGCGCCATATCGAGGAAACCGAAAACAGGCTCGATATTCTCATCAACAACGCGGCCCAGACAGTCCGGCGTCCTCCTAAATTCTATAGCCATCTTCTTGAAAATGAATGGAACAGCCGTTCAATCCTTATCGCTGAACAACTGGATCTTCTCGCGGGATATTCCGATTGCGTACGCAGGCT
>JAHFUH010000328.1 GCA_023265215.1 Acidobacteriota bacterium | reverse complement strand
GTCTTCCTCCTGAAGAAGCCCCAACGCGTGCCGGTAACGATCTCAACGGGATTCTTCCCGTTCCTGTATGCCGGTTACAGCTGCAAAGATGCCATGTACGACTCCGAAAAACTCGCTGCCGCCATGAAGAAATTCCATACGGATTTCATGCCGGATGTGGTTGCTTCTTCCGGGCTGTATGCGCCGGGCAAGCTTCTCGAAATCCTGGACTACAAGCTCTATCATTGGCCGGGCCACGGCGTGCCGGAAAACACTTCCTATCAGTGCGCGGAAGCGGAATTCATGAAGGCCGATGAATACGCAGCCTACCTGGACGATCCCAGCGATTACTTCATCCGCACCTACCTGCCCCGGGTTATGGGAGGGTTGGAACCCTTGAAAGATCTTCCGCCTTTCACCAATCTCCTCGAACTGCCGTTCATTCCCTGGGGCCTGCTGCCTTTTGGATTGCCGCAGATCCAGGAAACATTCAAGAAGCTGATGCAGGCCGGCGAGGTCGCACTGGAATGGGCCGGCAGAGTCGCTGCCATCGACAATGACAACATAACCAGCCTGGGACTGCCGAAGTATCAGGGCGGTTTCTCGAAGGCGCCGTTTGACGTTATCGGAGACACCATGCGCGGCACCCGTGCCATGATGCTCGATACCTTCCGCAAGAAGAAGGAAATCCTGGAAGCCTGCGAACGGAATATTCCTTTCATGACAAAGATGCCGTACGGAGCCTATGCTTGGGGCAGTGCTCCGACCGTATTTTTCCCGCTGCACAAGGGCGCGGACGGCTTCATGTCGCCGAAGGCTTTCAAGGAACTGTACTGGCCGTCCTTAAAGGCCGTCATGCTTAATCTGATTAGCGACGGCATGATTCCGTTCCTATTTGTTGAAGGAAGCTACAATCAGCGGCTGGATCTCATCACCGACCCCGACATTCCGGCCGGGTCCACCATCTGGTACTTCGACAAGACGGAAATGAAGGAAGTAAAGAAGCATCTCCAGGGCTGGGCGTGTTTCTCAGGCAACTTCCCGTCTTCCCTGTTGAAGACCGGAACGGTCGATCAGGTCAAATCGCATTGCAGGCAGCTGCTGGATGACTTGGCCGGCGACGGCGGATACTACATGGTCAATGGCGCGGTGCTGGATGAAGCGGAACCCGCCAACCTGCACGCCTACGTCGACACCGTTAAGGAATACAAATTGTAATCTCGAATTCATTCGAGGAAATATTCTGCCCGGGGTGCGAACCTATCGGCCCCGGGCTTTTTTAATGGTTGGGCCCCCATGGGATTTAGGATGGCAGGACTATGAACCATTTTCCACTTTCTCAATATCTTGATCGGATCGGATTGGCCGAATTGCCGGGAGTCAACAGCGAAGGACTGCAAAAGCTGCATGCGGCTCAAGCATTCTCCGTTCCGTTCGAGAATTTGGATATTCTTCTTGGCCGGACAATAGCGCTTACGCCGGAGCATCTTGTTGCAAAGCTCATCCGTCAACGCCGGGGCGGGTATTGCTTTGAACTTAACGGACTTCTGTATCTCGCATTGAAAACAATGGGATTTACGGTGCGGCCGCTTTTGGCTCGTGTTCTTTACGGGCTTGAGAATCCATCCGCGCATACGCATGAAGTGTTGGTGGTGACCATTGACGGAAACGACTGGCTTGCCGATGTCGGCTTCGGCGGACCGGGATTGTGCCTGCCTCTGCCGCTAATTGCGGATCAGGTTTTCGAGCAGTATGGCGAACGCTATCGTCTGATTCGCAATCCGAAATACGGGATGATTCTACAGCGGGAAACCGAAGACAAATCCTATATCGACCTCTATTGCTTTCATGTTGATGATCTGACCGTGGAGGCCGACATCGAGATGGCCAATCATTATACCTCGACATGGCCTCAATCCATTTTCCGATTGCATCGAATGTGTGCTTTGCGCAAACCATGGGGGCGCGTGACATTATTGGATATGGATTTGACGATCTATCGGGACGGGCAAAGCATAAAAAATATTCTGCCTGAAGGTCCTCCATATCTCGCAGCCCTTTCGGAGCACTTCGATATCAACTTGAATGTACAGTATGAAGAGTTGAATCCTCTGGAACGGGATCAGAAATAATACAGTTCAAACAAAATGTCCGCTTTGGGTCCGATTGCAGCATCGGCTGCCACGGCGCACTGGTTGTCTCGTGCACACCACAGTCGGTGGGACAACGAGCTTCTTCTTGTCAGCAGAGACCATCTTGTTCGCTTCTGCGATGATGATTTGCATCATGGATACCATGGTCTTTGCGACGGCAAAGATCGCTTCCGCAGCCGACATGATCTTCTTCGCTGCAGAAAAGATCTTCTCCATCATCAGGACCCCGGTCTTCGTGAGATCGACCATTGCCTTCGTTGCTTCGACCATGGTCTTCGTCAACGAAATGCAGGACTCCTGATCCGGAAGATTTTGATCGGATCCGCAAATGCGTCCCAGCGGGACGCTATGAAAATAGCCCGGCACTTCAGTGCCGGGGTTAGGAATTGAATATGCGAGGAGTCCCGTAGGGACGATTGAAGCCAGAGAGGATCGATAGCTCAGCCGTCCCTACGGGACTAGGAATGTTGTTATCTATAGGTCCCGGCACTGAAGTGCCGGGCTAGGATCACGGTGTCCCTACGGGACACATCTGGTATCACAACTGAATCCGTATTAGCCCCAAATTACGGGTAGGGATCAGGAGTCCTGAAATGATCATTTCAACAACGTAGACTGCATTCGCCGTCTCGGAGAAAACCGTCGGCGCAGCGTTGGCGATCGTTTTTCACCGGGACCGCCCGGTTTCACATTTTGTCGAATGGGAGCTGAGGTCCGCGTCAATGGCAAGCGTATCGTTCTGGTACAGGAGTGCGTGATGTGGAGTCTGGAAAAGGATGTTATCGCGCGGATATCCGGCTTCAAATTTGCGGCGAACTTCCTTCTGCAGATTGTCGTGGATGTCCTTCGCTTCCCAATAACCGTGCGTAAGGCGAAAGTCGTCAAGCAGCGCACCATCAACGCGCAGGGGCATGCGGCGTGGCCGGCGGATCTCCCATTCCGGCACTAAGGTCCAATTATGTTGACGGGCGCAATGGGCCAGGAGGTTCTGAAACGCAGAACGGACTGCCGTTTCATGCCGGACGCCCAGCTCCTCAAACTGCCGGAGAGCTGCGTAGTAGTTTTGAATAGGTTTCTGGGTCGGCTTGAGTTCCAGCGTTTGCATCAGACTCTGCTTCCATCGGTTGTGAGATTGGCCATTGTAACGCAGCGGGGGCAGTTTTGTTGCAGAATCTTCAGGAGGGAGTTTTGTTTTGAAACGGGTTTCTTAGAACAGATTCAGGGTTGTTAACATTTGCTTTCCAGAGTACTTGCGGCTCGGATAGTCAACAGTTGTTGAAGCTTGAGGAAATCAACAGCTACAAATCCACTACAGTGGCTTATTAGGGGCAGGACAGCGTCGGCCGTAAGGGCCTGGTTCCAAATGGTCGGTGCATCCAGGTTTGAACTGGAGACTTCATGCGCACAAGGCAGCAAGCTCGATATTTAATAAGTAGCTTAATTTCAACTGCTTACGAGCTTAGAATCCGTTTTGCGTTGCGCGCTGCGAAAACCCCGACGGCACAAAACGTCAAGATCCAAACTGGTCCGAGCCCGGAGAATCTGGCCACTGCCGCTCCGATAGCAATCAACGTTAAAAACCTGGTCCGCAGTAGTGGCAATGTAGCGATGCCTGGGCGATCCACCGTTCTATGAGCGAAGGTTTACTTCACAGCCCAGAGCATGGTCGACGTGACGGAAACTACTTTCTGGGCGGCCCCGGCTGCGGTCCATATCGTCGGGAAAACAATGTGAATCGCCCAGAACATAATCTGCGACACGGGGACCATTTTCTAAGCGACGCAGAAACGTTTCTGCGTCGCTTAGACCATTTTCCTGGCCAGCCAGAAGATATTTTCAGGCTTTGCGATAATGTTCTGAGTCTCCCAGAACATGTTCTGCGACACGGAGATCATGTTCCAAGCCACGCAGAAATGTTTCTGGATGACTTAGAAATGTTTCTAACTGACGCAGAAATGTTTCTAAATGGCCCAGAAATGTTTCTGATCGACTTAGAAATGTTTCTGAGTCTTTCAGAAACATTTCTAAGACAATAACAAACCTATTGAAATATCAGGACTTACAGCGCCGACCGATTTAGAAACATTTCTGAGCCTCTCAGAAACATTTCTGAATCTCTTAGAAACATTTCTGAGGCTTCGAAAAGATCTTTTCAAGGATCGAAAAGATCTTTTCAGCGATGGAGATTGTAATCTCGGTCCTTGAGAATATCTTCTCCGCTGCCAAGATCATGTTCTTCCTCGTTGAGAAGATAATCGGTGTGTCCCAGAAACATTTCTGCATCGCTCCGACCATTTTCTGCGTCGCTTAGAAATGTTTCTCCATTACGGAGAAGACCGTCGGCGAAGCGCCGACCGCGTTCAACCTCACCAAAGATCCCGCCTTTCCTGCTCAGGCGGTCGGGCTTAGGGCATGCGCAAGAATTACTTGGCATTTTGGCGCGAGCACCGGGCGGGCAGATGCAAGGCGACGCGGCATATCCTAATTCTCGGACAGGCTCCTGAGCCAGCGGGCCTGAGGGCCGGCAACAAAATGCCAAGTAATTCTTGCGCATGCCCTAAGGATCAATCGAACCGGAAAGTCTTGTAACTTCCACGATACGATCTGAGAAATCTGGGTGCTCTGCGGTTAAAAAGGGAAAATCCACAGATTACGCAGATTTCTCAGATTACGGTGATATGGGGGTCGGACCACGAGTATTGTGGGAATTATTAAAGTTAGTTTAAATTAAGGCGCCTTTTAGGGCCTTGCGTGAATATTTCGCGGCCTTTTTCTGTTTTTAAGACAAAGACATTTCATACTGTTAGGTTTGTCCAACAGGAATTCTTTGGCTGAATTCCATCAACAGCGAATCATAGAATCCATCCAAAACAATCGCCTTATCTGCGAAGCAATATGGTCCAAAATCATTGCAGTTGGAAGCGAAGAGCGGGGACATCCAATAACTGAAAGGTAATGGACATCGATAGTTTGAAACGGGCAACCAAATTAAACGTGATAATCTCGAAGCTCTTGGTTTCGAGGAACGAGGGAAAAGAAAAGGAAGCGCTGACCAAAGGCTCTCAGGTTGTGGTGCCGTTAAGAAACGGCAATCAAGAATTTCTGATCGATGGCTATAAAGCTTCCAATGATATGGTGCAAATCCTAAATCTTCTTTTCCCGATATCAAAGACTGAAACCACCGATGACGGCATCTTGGGCACGAAAGACCGCAAGAAAATCGGCTTTCCGGGTGAGTCGCTAGGGGACGCCACGCTCACTTAAAAACTATTGTGGAATTTTCTGGGCCTCCCCTTCCTCCACCAGCCAATTCAGTGGCGACTGCTCGGGTTGAATATATCCGCCTCTCGGTTTGTTCAGATCGATTACGAGCAGAATGGCTATCGTAAAAGCAACAAACAGGAGTGCTGAAAGAATCGGGTGATGCACGCCGCAGATACCGAAATAGTAACCCATCATGCCCATGGCAAGCAGACCGAAAAGCAGAAGAAGGTTGATGACATAAGAAGGGACTCTGACCTCAAATGCCCAGCGCCTTGTGCTCGCTAGATCAAACATCTCATTCAATGAGGATAAAAGGATGGCACTGATCGGGGTTGGAGCGTTCCTGCCTATCGCAGAAGCATGGTTCCAAATGCGTTGCTGTAAGTCTGAGGTTTTCTGGTACACCGACTTGAGCCGGACCGAGTCTTCGCCGGCCGCAAAGAAATCCATCCGAACTCGTGCATAGTCGTTGAGAAGGCGAACAATCTCCGTTCCATGCTCTCCGCCGATGGTCAATGCGCGCAATCGGCCGGTGCCAATGGCATTGGCCTCATCGAGGACCAGCTTTCGCCGAGCCTCAAAGTGTGAATCCGCCATTGAGAGGGAGATTGCCAAGATAAATCCAAAGAGTGCAAGCATAGCACCCGCAATCGTCCCCGCGGTCTTTTCCAATTTTTCAGCGCTGGACGCCCTTTTGCCCTGTCTTTTTCCGACCTTATAACCTATGCCGGTTGCAAGAATGAGCAATAAAAAGATCACGGGACCAATGACAAGAAAACTCTGTTCGAGAAAAGGATTCATTCCCATAACCGTTACTCCTGTTACCCTTCCCAAATTTGAGTTGCCCTATTGTTCCGATCGAGAGAGCGTTGCTGATTGATGCAGGGATTCCCTCTGAACTGATAAATCTTTGTACTCACTTCAGCCTGGAGAAA
>JAHFUH010000327.1 GCA_023265215.1 Acidobacteriota bacterium | reverse complement strand
ATAGGGTCTCTCGATCGCCAAGCCATGCCATGGGCGAGCATCGTTGTGGGAGAAGGAAAACCCGGCTTTCTTTCCTCCCAATCAGCCAACGCGCTTTTAATGAATGCGAGAATCAATGTACTCGATCCTCTTTTCGCCAACCTGAAAGATGGCTACGCGGAAAAAGATCCGCGATATGGAGAGACCTTACCCTTCGCCGGTCTGGCCATCGACTTCGAAAACAGGCAAAGAGTAAAGGTGGCAGGAAGAATTCCAAGAGAAGGCATTGAACTCGGCAATGGCCCCGTTCACGTCGCTGCCAAGCTAAAGCTGATCTTAGATGAAACTCTGGGAAACTGTCCGAAATACATCAATGCGCGACGATTGGATTTCAAACAACGACAAGCCCGGAAATCCGCGGCGAGGAATTTGAAACGTGATTCGCTTGACGCAGAAAGCCGCTTGCTCATCGACCAGGCGGATGCTGTTTTTATCGCGACAAGGCACCTGTTTGGAAAAAGCGAAAGCGAGAAGAATGGCATCTCGCGCATGGACCTCAATCACCGCGGAGGCAGCCCGGGGTTCTTGCGAACCAGCGGAGATGGGAAAACGATCTATTGGCCGGACTATTCAGGAAATCGCATCTATTCCACGATGGGAAATATCCAATCGGATGCGGTCGCGGGAATTGTTGTCCCTTCATTTTCAACCGGAGATATTCTCCACTTGACCGGGAAAGCCACGATCCTGGTTGGCGAGCACGCAACTGCCGTTATGCCACGCTGCCATGTCGTGGTTCGACTTGTAATTACCAGTTCCGTGCTGATTCGCGAAGGACTGAACTTGGAAAGCTCGAATCCCGTGACATTTTCTCCCTACAATCCTCCGGTTCGGTATTTGACTGAAGAACTAGAACGAATGGGGAGAAGAAAAGCGCCAGAACACCGCCAGCGAATCCGCCTCGTTTCCGCCGCGTTGCAGACGGAAACTATCGCGACCTTCACATTTAAAACCGATGATCCGATATGCTTTCTACCAGGACAATATGCGGTGCTCGATTTCTCCGATGAAAAGACAACGGGTTATCAGCACATGAACGACGGGAATCCCCAGCTTCTGAACGACGATTTTGTAAGAACCTGGACGATTTCATCTTCGCCTCCCGGACAGGAGAATGGAGGTTTCGCTTCGACCAATTGCTTTACATGCACCATAAAGCTGGTGAAGCGAGGCCAGATCACCCCTTTGCTCTTCCAGCGTTTCTTTTCCGCTGAAGGCAACCGACGATTGGGATCTGATCTCAGGATAAGGCTCATCGCAATCGGCGGCGAGTTTTCCTGCTTTTACCCAGCGGGTGAATTGCTCACGCAAAAGATGCTGTGGATTGCCGCAGGTTCAGGAATAACGCCAATGCTGAGTTTTTGGCAGGGCATCAGGGGGCGTAATCTGAATCCCGAAATAATCATGCTGTATTCTTCAAAGGTCGAAGATCAGAAGATCGTGGACATGCTGGCTGCAGACGGTGACGTGAAGCTCAGCCTCTTCCGTACCTCCCGACTAGTCTCGAAACAGAGAGATTCCGCCAAGGCGGTTCATGGAAGGAGAATGAACGAACAGGACATCCGGAGCATCCCGAATCTTCCCGGCTATTCAGTATATCTTTGTGGGCCATCTCATTTCATGGCAGACGTCACTGGTTGGCTTCTGGATGCTGGCCTTTCACCATCCAGAATCAAGCGTGAATCGTATGCATACTGATGCCGCGAAGGATGGGGAAAAGGCCCTTTTCAAAAATCGATTCTCGACCCACGCCCAGTAACCTCATGGTGGAGCAATTGGAATATAAATCCTTATCTTCTCCTGGCTTAATCTGATCGTAACAATTCTCGCCGTCTTCGAGCGGCTGGCGGTGTAACGATCATGCGGCCTCCATAGCCCAGTTGCAAAACGCGTCCCGAATGGCCAGCCAATTCTCTTTTGTTGTTCCCCTAACTTATTCTACTGTCTGTAGATTTTCACTCATCCTTTGCGCCTCTGCGTCTTTGCGTTATTTTTTTCGTTGCCATATTTGAGCCATTCAGTACTAAGAGACAGATGAATTCGAAGGATCCGGACTTATTGCGTCGGAAAGGGCGCTGCGAAGGGCGGTGTGGCCGCGCCCCGGAAATCGGGCTCAAGACGGGCACGCCGGTGTATGGGATCAAGAAAGGTCAGATTGTGGATCTAATCAAACAGACTCGCCGCAAAACCAAGCGAAACATTAACCATCTGGGTGAGTAATGAGGCCGTCCCAAAGGGCGGCTGCAGCCTTTTTGCGGTTCATTCGCCAGTATTCTTCATGCTCTTTGAGCAGTTTTCACTGCCGGTGCGGCTATTCCACGCGATAGGCCGTATATGGAAGTATGAATTTCCGCGATCCGCCAGAATAACTATGAAAATGTTTTTTGTTCCCGGGAAACCTATACCGTATCCCTCATAACCTTGCCTGTGATTTTATCTTTCCAGGAGCCTCTTTGCTGCAGCGGCCAATTGAAGGAAATAGCTCCGGGATGCAGGCAGTCATTTACGCAGCAGCCGCAGTACCAGCACTCATCGGGATGCAATATAATTGGCGGACTGCCCTTATCGGGATTGGGGATGAACACGTCAATCTGGCAAACATTCACACAGGTGTTGCATCCTAGACAGATATCCGGATTAAAGATTACCGGCGTGTTCGGAGTTGTGAGATTAGGCAAAGCGCTTATCTTTATCTGAGCCATTGTTCCTATTTTCCTTTATAAATTCCAGCATAGTCCCTATTGTGAGCTTCGTAATTGGCTTTCATATCGCCCCAATAATTCACAGGCAATTCGCCGGATATAGCCTTGCCGTTCTCCAGCCTGATCGTCACATATTTATTCCATGCGGGCGGATCCACCTCGGGGTAGTCGATTCTGTAGAAATTGAGAGACGCGCTGCTGGCTTTTCGTGCCAGGGAAGCACTGAAGACCATTTGTCCATGTGCCAGCATGCTCAGGTCCTCGATGCTGCGCATCAGTTTATGCGGGTCAAGGGCGTAAAGCCTCGGCACGAAAACTTCCTCAATTTCCTTCATCGCGTCCAGACCCATGTTCAGAAGCCGCTCAGTCTTGAATTCACTGCAAAAATACTGCATCGTCCTGGCGATAGCGGCATTCAGTTCCTTCCATTCGATACCGCTCGTGCGCTTTATTGGGGCATAGATGCGGGCTTTTTCCTGAGCGACCTGATCCCTTGATATTTTGGATTCAGGAACCTGTCTTGAGTAGTCTGCAGCCTTGCGCCCGGCATATCTTCCGGTTGAAGCCGCGAAGCTGTGATCGCCGTGAGAATACAATTGTTCTCCGGCAACATAGAGTCCATCCAGAGTCGATTTCAGATCCCAATCAATTACGGGACCGCCGCCTCTGGCAGTCCGCCACTGGGAGTGGGTTTCTCCTTCAATAAAAGCATAGTTCTGCAGCAGGTGTCTGCTTGGATCGAATCCGGCTCTCTCGTAGGTGCTGGTAATGATTTGGGTGGTGGATTCCTGTCCCAGCATGAGATTCCATGTTACGTTGCGCTCGATATCGGGCATGGCGGGGAAATCGCCATAGAAAGGCAACGCCCATTCGCCCTTGAGTATCCCTTGACGAATAGACTCCCGCACTTTCGGCGGGGGCGCCATTGCGCCGCCATCCTGCCATCCCTGGACTGGCCAGGGCAGCTTTTTGCCATTGGCATCGATCAATTGAAGATTCTCATAACTGGCATCGCCGGCGCCGCCGTACCAGTTGTGCTTGTACCCCGTCCCCAACATCAGGGGTATTGTCCGCTCCATCAAAACATGCTCTGCGCCTGCTTTCCATGTCATGGCCAAGCCGTCACCGGTCGCAGTGCGGGAACGGAATTGCCTGCAACCCGCATGTTCCGTATCCAACATCCACATGTAAAAGTCGCCGGCCGCTGAGAGCACCACAGCCTTGGACCGGAAGATCATAAATTCGCCGGTGCGGTTGTTAAATCCCATGGCCCCGATAACCCGGGCGCCTTGGATGCCTCCTTCCGTCAACAGACCCGTAACCATGACGCGATCGAAAATATTAACGCCCAGCCGCTGACATTCTCTCTTTAAAGCGGGTTTGAAGTTTGTTCCCCAGACGCGAAGGACAAGATCCGTTTGGTGGTTAGGATTGGTGCGGGGTGAAAACATGAACTTGGTATCGTCATACCTGCCTTCGGCGCCTACGTACTCATCATTAATGTCCCTGATTTGGCCGCCCATCTGCTCCATTTCGAGGAGCGTGTCATAGTTCTCGCGGCACGTAATCTGAGCGCCGATGCCGTTGCCATAGGAGCATTTAGGAGCGCCTTTGGGCAGCTCTGACATGGTTCCCGGGTTATCGGCCATTACTTTAGCCCACTCATCGGGGTCAACTTTGGAATGTGGATTAGCGGGACACTGGCACCAGTGATCACAGCCCGGCCCTCCTGAACCGCTTCTGATTGTGTCGCCTTTCTCTACCAGCGCCACTCGAACTCCTTTTCTGGCGGCGCTAATAGCTGCCCAACACCCCGCGATGCCTCCGCCAATGACCAGGATGTCGGTCTCGATTTCATACTCCTTTTCATAATCTACAGGGTATGGCCAGGGCGGTGCCGTGCCTTGCTTTTGAAAATAATCATGCCACTTGGTCATTTTATTCCTCCGAGAACCTTGTAAACGTCTTCGCCTTAAATCCCGCGATGATGAAACGAGTTTATCCTACTGCCTCACGTCCTCTGCAAATATAAAATACTTCACACTGGACGATTCCGCCCATCCGGCCGGCGGCATGGCGGTCCGCGTGTCGACAGACACGATTGTGTTTCACTGGACGCATGCGTGTGTGCCGGGACACAATAGTCCAATCCCGCCAGATCGGAAAGTGCAATTAAATCAATTGCCTATCATTTGGCAGGGCATTTGCAGTATTGCTTTAAGAAGGAGCGATAATCTATGCGAATGATTCTTCTGCTGTTTTCCATTTTCGCGCTAGCCATGCCCGTTCAGCCACAAATTCCATATGACGTTTCGGGCCGCAGCTATCCAAGAATATTCGGATTTGAACTGGAGAAAATGACGTTTCCCGATATTTTTGCAAAACTTGGACCGGCCAAATGCTATGAAAGCGGAGACGCTGGTAATTATGATAAGCGTGCCCACTACTATTTGAAGAACCCTGGAGCCTTCTTGACTTTCAGCTCAGGAGAAATAGATGGGGGAGTTCTAATCAGTGTGCTGAAGCTTTCCATAGCCAAACCAAAGGAACAATTCACCGTTAATACTACAGTCAAGCTTTTGCATGAAGACATCGGTGGAATAAGGCTGGGCATGACCAGAGAACAATTATTCAAATCCATTCCTGCCTCGGCAATACTCGACAAATCCAAACCGGAGTACGACCGGTACACTTTTGAAGAAAAGAAACCGGATACGTTTATTGTATTCGAGAATGTAATTCCGATGACCGAGCAGGAAAGCAAACAGCAGAAAATCACAGATCCAAAATATCAGGTATGGCACGAACTCATAATGATTGTCCCGGTTTTCAGAAACGGCAAGCTTATAGAAATAACGATAAGCAAAACCACTGACGGCTAAATCCGCGGTTTGCCCATGAACTCTTAGCTAGAAAATAGGTTTCCTGCTATTGAAGATCCCCTGCCCTGAATAAGCGGCTTCGAATGCCAGATTATCATAAGTCGTAATGCGGCCATTCTGATATTTGATAAAATGCACACATGCTATCCGGTTGACTCCATGGCGAGGGTTCTAGACACCAAGGTGCATGTGTTTAACGCAATGACGCCAGGACGCAAAGCCCGCATCCCGATCATTGCGCCCTGGCGTCTTTGCGTCTTTGCGTTGAGTGCTTGTAAGGGCAGGACGTTGGCGGGAATGATCCTTCCGGCCGGCACGTCACCCCGTTTCCGCTGCGTCCCAATGAGATTTATGGGGTTTAATGGTGACGAATGAGGCGGGCTGTATCTATTGGAGGTCCTCTTTAAATCATCTTTAGTTCGCTCCAGTCAAGAGCATATCCGATTGCGTGCTTGACTTCAGATTCCCTTCCGGCGCCAAGCCTTCCAATGCGATTTCTCAATAAGGATTTAGGTATCACGTGAATATTGTCCATATTCGCTACGGACCGCTCCTGCAATCCTTCCTTTTCTCCCGGCAATACTTCCTGCGGGATTCCGCGAATTGTTGAAGTTACTTCAGCCACAATTATTTTGTTGAGGTAAGGATATGCCGAAGTTCGGGTCAGCAGGAGGACCGGTCGGCGCCCGATGGGGCCAGGCAGGCCAAGCAG
>JAHFUH010000326.1 GCA_023265215.1 Acidobacteriota bacterium | reverse complement strand
TCGCCGGCACATATTCACGACTACCAGATATGTTTGCCAAAAACCCTACAAGTCGCTGCAGCTCTTTGATTAATTCGGAAATTCCCGATGTGCGCACCTGCCTGCCGGCGAGGACGCCGGCACTCCCAGGGCATAAGCCCATTAGGTTTTGAGTCCCACTTCCGATTGCCACCCGCCAGAGGAACGCCGAATACCCCGAATAGCGCAGATAACACCCTGCTCCACGTCCATTTTCAGATGTCCCGCTTCCCTTAATTTAAGCTCACAATTGCCCGCAGTTGCCGATAAGATAAATAGATCGCAAACGAGCAAATTGATTATGGCTTTCAAAGCCTGCTATGATTTCTACGGGACATGGGTTATGGATTTCTTCCATGGCCGGCCCAATACTGGAGGATTGTAGGTTTGAACAGAGAAGGCAAATCGGAAAAGCGTTGGTTGAAAGCGGAATTGCACTCGCATTGCAACCTGGACCCGACCGACTATCGAATATGCAAACATACCCCCGAGCAATTGATATCCAAAGCAGCAGAACTCCGCTATGAGGTTCTCGCCATCACTTGCCATGATAGGGACATCTGGTCGGAAGGCTTGGCAGATTACGCTCAAGGCCTTGGCGTTACATTGATTCCGGGGATGGAGGTCACAACTGAGGGAACGCGTGAAGCATTGGTTTATAACTTCCACACAGGAGCTGACAATCTCAATACACTGGAAAAAATCCGCGCCAGATCGAGGGAGGATACTCTCGTTATTGCCCCGCACCCTTTCTTTCCCGGGCGCAGCTGTTTAAGGAGCCTTCTTGAAAACAATCTCGGGATGTTCGACGCCATTGAATGCTCAGGATTTCAAGTCCGCGGATTGAACTTCAACCGGCGCGGGCTGAAGATTTCGACCAGAACGCAGAAGCCTGTCGTTGGAAATGGAGATGTGCATTATCTCTGGCAATTGGGCCGGACTTTCACTTGGATCTATTCCGAACCGGATATGGCATCCATTTTCAATGCGATAAGGAGGGGCGAGGTGCGGGTAGAACAATCGAATCTCTCCTGGTTTCATGCGGCAAACTGGTGGGTTAATACAATCTGGAGGCATGCCTTCCCGGTAAATACGCCTCCGATCAAATTGCCGCTAGATGAAATCGAAGATGGAAGATGCTTTGGAGCCACGCAGCAGGGCATGTAGTCTCAAGGCGTCCATATCCGTCAAGAGCGCCAGAAAGTTGCATACCGCGCGCGCTGCTTCCATCTGCCCCCCTTTGAGGCAGTCTTCAATTATGGGCCTGTAATAGCGCGGGAATAGATCGCCACTCTTTTTCTCAAGGACCTCTTCCATCAGAAAGTGAAAAAGGTCCCGAAGAATTTCCCGCCCTTTGGCGCTCATGGCTGCAACTCTGGGATCGGTAATCACTGCTTCCCATATAACCGATTTGCACAGTACCGATAAAATCCTGGACTCATCGGGGACGACAAGCCGCCAGGAAAAATCTGCACGACGCTTCCCGGAGCAGGGTTCGACAGATACCGATGTGATCAGGTCGTTGAGAATATTTCGCATCGCAGACTTCCGGTGCGCTCGTTCGTCGCCTGATTCCTGCGGACGAATTCTTCGCTCCAAGTCCACCAAACGTTCGCGAACTTCCGAAAAAGAAAGCACGGGGACCGTTTCCCCAGCCCGTGTCTCTTCATAATGTGCAAAAACACGCTTTGCGAAACGAACATCCTCAAGATCCCCCGGATTCAGAAATTGAGCCTGAAGGGCGTCCTCCACATCATGGATGGAATAAGCGCAATCGTCCGCCCAATCCAGAATTTGACAAGCTATCGAGGTCTTTGGACGCGTGTGCGGCCGGCTGCGTTTGTCCAAGATTGAACCTCCCTTTTGCAGCGCCCATTGGGCGGTAGGGAGGTCGGAGTTAAATATGAATTTGTCGTTTCGAACATCCTGTTCAAAAGGATATTTGAGCACTCCGGCAAGTGTCGATCGAGTCAGATTCAAGCCCGGATAAGCAGGCGATTTGGGCTCGGCAGCAACCAGAATATGAAAAGTCTGTGCGTTGCCTTCGAACCTTAGCGTTTTTTTGCCTCTTAAATGCGCCTGCCGGCTTACCTCCATCATGCAGGCGTCAAGCGTCTGCTCCCCGGCATGCCCGAAAGGAGGATGCCCAAGATCGTGCGCCAGGGCCGCCGCCTCGGCCAATTCGGGGACCAGGCAGCGCTGAAGCAGTGGCTGCTCCATCAGCAGATTATGAGCGATAGCCCTTGCGATTTGAGCCGCCTCAATGCTGTGCGTCAGCCGCGTGCGATAAAAATCCGCCTGCCCGATTCCAAAAACTTGAGTTTTCCCCTGAAGTCTTCGAAAAGCCGAACTGTGGAGGATACGGTCACGATCGCGCTCGGCGGGGTGACGATGATCTTTGGGCGACGCCGGGCTTTCCGGGTACCTGCGCTGCAGAAGAAATGGATCCATCGAGCGATTACCTCAGGATTCTTTGATTCTGTAAATTCTTGTGAGTTGATTTTTGAGGTACTCGAATGCTTCAACGGGATCATCGCAAAAGTGAATCAGGTTCAAATCTTCTTTCGCGATGGTTCCCCAGCGAACCATCGCATCAAAGTTCAAAACTTCCTTCCAATAGTCCGTTCCATAGATCAGGACCGGCATTTTCTTATGGGTCTTTTTGGTTTGAACCAGCGTCAAAACTTCAAACGCCTCATCCAACGTTCCGAAACCACCTGGGAAAATTACCAGGGCTTTTGCAGGATACATAAACCAGAATTTGCGCATAAAAAAATAGTGGAATTCGAAAGCCAGTTCTTCCGGCACATAGGGATTTATTTTCTGCTCCCAAGGAAGGCTAATCGAAAATCCGATGGATTGACCACCGGCTTCCTGTGCCCCTCGGTTTGCGGCTTCCATGATTCCTGGACCGCCGCCGGAACAGATCATCAATCGCTTCAATCCACTATCCAGGCTCTTTGCCCAGAGGACAATCAACTGCGCCAATTTCACAGCATCTTCATAGTAGCGCGACATGAGGACTGCTTTTTCCGCGCGGGCAATCTCATCCAGCATGGCCGCGTCTGTTTCTGATTGAGAACTGTTTCTCAGTTCGGCCAGCCTTTGCCCGCTCACTTCTGGCGACAGAATACGCGCGGAACCAAAAAAAACTATCGTATCCCTGACCCGCTGCCATTTCAGACGGCTTGCCGGCTCCAAATATTCACTGAGGATGCGGATAACGCGCGCATCTTTGCCGTGCAAAAAACCGGGATTCTGATAAGCCCTTAGCGGTTTTGGGGGAATGTCCATTAGTGTCTCCGGAAGGTCATCCAATAAACCAAACTCAAGAATAGGATTAAGAACGGGAAAAGACAAGCAAGAGGCTGCTACCCCTCAGTGATTGCGTGATGATTCACCGGGCCGCATCCCCTTCCCAAGTTTGGATTAGTTTGGATGGCAAGTGTTATAAACTCTTTTGCAACCCGCACGGCATCTGGAATTTCCCGTCCTTTGGCCAGTTCGGCTGTGATACAGGCAGAATATGTGCAGCCGGTCCCATGCGTATGCAGTGTTTCAATTCTGGGTGCTTTGTAATAAAAAAAATCCTCTTTCCAGTAGAGTACATCGACTGCTTCTCCCTCAAGGTGGCCGCCCTTGACCAGCACAGATTTTGCTCCAAGTGCCGCGATCTTTTTTGACGCTTCCTTCATGCCGGCAATATCGTGCACCGGCATACGTGCAAGTTCGGCAGCCTCATGCAAGTTGGGCGTAACGAGGGATGCTCTCGGGAGCAATTGCTCAGCCATGAGGATTCGAGCATTTTCCGACATGAGCGGCTTGCCATGTTTGCTTATCATGACCGGATCTACAACTAGCGGAAATTTGAATGAAGAAGCTCGTTCAGCCAAGAGCAAGACGATCTCAGGATCTCCCAAGGCGCCGGTTTTGGCTGCATCCGGGGGAATATCCTCCAATACGGCTTCGAGTTGCGCTGCGATCAACGCGGGAGAGAGTGTTTCCACGGCCCGGACCTCCCGTGTGTTTTGCACCGTCACTAAAGTCAGAACGCTGGTCCCATAAACGCCTCTCTGGTGAAAGGTTTTCAGATCAGCCTGGATTCCGGCTCCGCCCGAGGGATCGGATCCGGCAATTGTAAGTGCGACACGAACCATGACTTTAGATAGTATCATGTAAAGGTTACCGTTTCCCGTTTCGTATTGTGCCGGGTGCAATTGGAAGTGCGACTCAACAAGTAGAATTTATCAAATATCGTTTGCCGTTTGCGTCCGAATTCCACCGAAGTCCCACTTCCGATTGCACTGATTGTATCCGTTGTCCGAGATATCCAGAGACAGCAGCGATTTATATTGCTTTGCTCCGCCCACTGCCCGATCATTTCCCTTACGGCCATATTTCCAAAGCCCAACAGTTGACACTTCTTGCAAATGAGCTATTCGCTTAGGCATCGAAAGGAGAAAACCGAATGGATGTATCCGAGGCAATTCAAAAGAGAGTAACGATAAGAAGATGGAAACCAGTGCCGGTGGAAAAGGAGAAGATCCTCAAAGTATTGGAAGCCGGCAGGCGAGCGCCTTCATGGGGAAACGTACAGCCGTGGAGATATGTTGTAATTCAGGACAAGGCGAAAATAGAAGAACTGGCAAAGTCCGCAGGTGGACAGCCGCAAATCATGACAGCTCCTGTAATGATTGTCTGCTGCGGCCTAATGGAGGCTTTCTCTCGGAAAATGCACAGGGAGTCCCTGAAACAGCTCATCGACGTGGGCGTGATGGATTGGCCAGACGAATTGTTGGATAACGTCATTTTAGAAAGCGACCTGTTTGCGCCATACCGGCTTGGGGAGCAGGCCATGAGGATAAAGGCAAGTGAGCAGATTATGATTTCTATCGCGTATATGACGCTTGAAGCTTTCAATCATGGCTTGGGGAGTTGTTGGGCGGGAGCAATATCACCCAAGGATGTTCATAAATCCCTGAACTTGCCCGATAGCTTGTTTGTTCACGATTTTTTCCTTCTTGGATATCCCGATGAGACCCCAAAGCCCCGGCCAAGAAAATCATTGAGCGAAATCGCCTTCTGGGAAAAATACCAGGATTGACGGCATGGAAGATTAAGTTTTCGGTGTCAGGCCGGGATAGCACAGGCAGGAAGGCTTTGAACCAGGAATAGGTACTATTCATGCCTGACACCATTTGCCGCTATTTTCTTTCAGGGAGAATTTCCAGCCAATATCCGTCCGGATCCTCAATGAAGTAGATGCCCATGGCGGGATTTTCATAGCAAACGCAACCCATCTCTTTATGGTGATCGAATGCAGCGGCGAAGTTATCAGAGACAAACGCCAGGTGAAACTCGTTGTCTCCGAGATTGTAGGGTTCCGTTCGATCTCTCAGCCAGGTCAATTCCAGTTTGTGTGAGGTTTTTGAGTCGCCTAAAAAAACCAGTACAAAGCTTTTATCAGCTGCCTCCTTTCTCCTTGTTTCTACAAGTCCCAATGCATCTCGATAGAAATTCAGGCTCTTCGTGAGGTCCCTCACATTTATGCTATTGTGGTCAAATCGGAATGTCATTTCCCTCTCCAGTGTGGTTATTGCCATCAGTTTTAGAAGCTCAGAAATTGAGAAGATTGTTTCGCCCTCGCCGGGATTTGCCCCCGATAAACTTCCCTATTTTATATTAGAGATTTGGCAAAGGCACATAAGCTTTTAGTAGCGAAATTATCCAAAAGAGTGATGCGGAGAACGCCTACAACGGAGAATCACGAAGATAAAGGGATAAAGCGTTACCAGACACTGGGGGCATCTCTATTCTGATTCCGATCCCGAGATTTTTTTGCAGAGGGAGGCGATTAGAGTATCATAGGGTCACAAAATCTTCCGTTCAACAAGAGAGTGTTCTGATGGCCGGTCAAGATTTGCGTGCGAATCCTGGCGTAAACCCTTGGCTCAAGGGAGTGTCGGTGCTGGCCGGCATTTTTATGGCCATTCTCGACTCAACAGTTGTCAACGTTTCCCTGCCATTCATTGCCGGAAATCTCTCGGCAACCATTGAAGAAGCCACATGGGTGCTGACCGGGAACAGAGAAACGTGCATAGGTGTTATTCTGGCCCAACGCCATTTGCAATCAAAATAGGAGAAAAAATGCCGATGACCCTGAAGGAATTGGAAGCGGAATTGATGGCTCTAAAAAAACAGGTGGCAGAGAATGCCTGGGCAAAAGACTATCTGGAAATATGGAAGCTGATGTCTCTCTATTCCCACCTGTACCACATTGGTAGGAATTCAGAGGTGCCGTCTCTATTTGCTCAAAAAACGCC
>JAHFUH010000023.1:15434-22017 GCA_023265215.1 Acidobacteriota bacterium | reverse complement strand
CTTCGAAAAGATCTTTTCAACGGCAGAGATTGTTATCGCGGTCCTTGAGAACATCTTCTCCGCTGCCAAGATAATGTTCTTCCTCGTCGAGAAAACAATCGGTGTGTCCCAGAAACATTTCTGCGTCGCTCCGACCATTTTCTGCGTCGCTTAGAAATGTTTCTCCATTACGGAGAAGATCGTTGGCGAAGCGACGGCGGTTTTTTAGCAACTACTAACTGAAATTACCCAATCTCGATTCCAGGGATGAACTCGATCAACTATTGCACAGGAACGTGAAACTGCAATAACTCGCCTGTGTGGATAGATTGACGCTCACCTTGTCCCGACCTCGGAGACCACGGTCACGGCTGCAAAGAATATGGTGTCGGTCACGCCGACCATGGTTTGCATGGTTTTGACCATAGTATCTTTGATGGTCGCCAGAGCTTCGCCGATCCGAAGCCGGCTTTTTTTTAAAGCCATCATTTTACCGAGCTTACATCTGAAAGTTCCAGCTGTGCGGGAATGAATACGGTTGCGATCTCCGCCGCAAGCGCAAGATTCTCGTTCGCTATCGCTGTTTCATACTCGATATCCGATGCGCCGCGCAAGCCACGGAGGAGAACCGGTCCGGACATTGAAGAATTGTCAGCGTTTGCCGCGCAAATAATTCCGCACCTGACCGCGGTCACCTGCAAAGTCGAAAGTCAAAATACCTTTTTCCGCAAGAAAAACCAGCCGCCAATCCAAGGTGGTGCGGCATTCGTAAAGATTCTTCGCGAGCTTGCAATAGCTACGTTGAGAAGGAGGTCGTGCTCGCGACGGGGATTCAAAAGAGCCGCGAATTTCTCAAGTTTGTAAGACTCCTGGCTGGAAGGGTTGGAGAACTGCTAGATTATTCCAACCTTGGCACGGACGCGGGCGTCGATAGCAAAACCACCAAAGAGTGGGTTTCAATTCTTGAACGAATGCACATCATCGCGTTCGCATTGCCGTTTTCGTCGGATCTTTCGTCCGGTCTTATCAAGTCGCCGAAGGTTTACTTTATCGATACAGGACTGGCCTGTCGGTTTATAATTATTAATTACTGCGTGCGACGTTTTATACTGCAGCCGAAAGGGCGGGTTTCAGAAACCGGCTCTGCCCGGCCGGCGAGAATGGCATCGATAGCGTCCTCCGCATAAGCAATTCGCCCGCTTTCGCCCGGCTTTTTGTTGTTGTCGAGTGCACCTTTGTATCGCAAAACAGATTCTCTATCGAAGATGAAAATATCCGGCGTGTGCGTAGCGCCAAGCTTTTCGGCCAGATCTCCTTCGGTGTCGAGCAAAATAGGGAATTGAATTTTCAGGTTGGCAGCATTCGCCCTGATTTCTTCAGCATTATCACTTGCGCCTGAAGCTACGCCAAGCACAACGACCCCTTTGTCACTATATTTTGCCTGCATCTTCTCAACTCGATCATCGTAGGCAAGGGAAACCGGGCATTTGAAAGACCAGAAGACAAAAACTAAAATTTTTCCCGAATAAGATTCCAGCGACCGGCTTGTACCGGATGCATCTTTCAGCTGAAAATTTTGCAGCTTTGATCCTACTTCAGTTCCTGCAACCGCGCCGGCGCAAAGCATTATCCAAAACGCGATTTTCCAAGCAACCAAAGTACGTTGAAAAAAAGTCGGCCGGATATATCTTAGTCGAGCCATTGAGTCCACGATTGAAGCCTTTTCTTGAGACTTGCCATAAACTGATCCGCTACCGCTCCGTCAATTACCCGATGATCGAAAGACAGAGAAAGAAAAACCATGGAACGTATTGCAATGGCATCGTCGACAACCACAGGGCGCTTTGCAATTCCGCCCACACCCAGGATGGCAATCTGGGGCTGGCTGATGATTGGAGTCCCGAAAAGAGCTCCAAAACTGCCCGGATTTGTCATGCTTATCGTTCCATTCTGCACGTCATCCGGTTTCAGCCTTTTGGTGCGGGCTCGCTCGGCTAGATCATAAATCGCGAGTGCCATGCCCGTGAAGCTCCGGAGGTGCGCGTCTTTAACCACCGGCACAATCAGACCCGTTTCCAAAGCCACCGCAATTCCTAAATTAATCGCTTTCTTATAAACGATATTGTTATCGGAAATCGAGGAATTGAAAGTGGGGAATTCCCTCACGTTATCGACGAGCGCTTTGGCAAAAAATGGAGTGTAGGTCAGGGGAATGCCTTCCCTTTTTTCAAAATCGGCTTTATGCAATTCTCTCAGCCGGACAATGGGGCTCATGTCCACTTCAAAGACCGTATTCACATGCGCCGACGTTCTCTTGCTCAGCACCATATGTTCCGCGATGGCCTTGCGCATAGGGCTCATTGGAATAGTTTCCGATTCGCCCACAAATCTGGGGGTCTCCGGCACAGTCGCAATCGGGCTTACCATTTCGGGCATTGGTGCGGATACCGGCGCAGCAGTTTTCGGGACAGTTTCAGACTTTCGCTGCTGCGGCTCCGTCGAACTCCGCGAGATGTAGCTGAGCACATCCTCTTTTGTAATGCGTCCTTCCAATCCTGTCCCTTGGATCAAAGAAAGATCAATATTGTTTTCCCGCGCGAGTTTCCGGACCAATGGAGACGTCCGTATGTCCTGGAGGTGGATTGCCGGGCCGGCTTCCGTAACCTGTTTCGGCGGAGCGATTGGAGGCGCAGGAGGAACCACTGGAAGAGGTGCAACAACTTCCGGTTTAGGAGTCTCCACCTGTGGTTCCGGTTTGGATAGAGCAATAGGCTCGGGCGCTTCCTGTGAGGCGACAGCCGCGCCTGCGGAGAAGGCAGGCCCCTCTTCAGCGCCTGCGCCGTTGATGATCGCCAGAACGGTGTTGATTTGCACTGTCTTGCCTTCAGCCACGAGGATTTCGCTCAGAATTCCAGATGCCGGCGAAGGGATCTCCGAATCAACCTTGTCTGTTGAAATTTCAAACAAGGGCTCGTCAACATTAACGGATTCACCCACTTTCTTAAGCCATTTCGTGATTGTCCCTTCAAAAATCGATTCTCCCATTTGAGGCATTGTCACTTTAGTCATCATGAGATCCACACCTCCAAATAGTCGGACCGCACTACTGCATGCTGCACCGGCACGAACGTGGAATTTTGAAACATTCCGACTTTGATAAAGAAATATGCTTCATACGATTCCTGCATTGGGGGGTGAGAATGCATGAATTCCGGCTTTTTCAGAATGGCGTTGCAATTCACGGTTCAGTTCCCACTGGCTAATCCCAATCATGCGCCGGTCGAATACAAATCCGAATTCTCGGATATAATGATCGACAACCTCGGGCATTTCAACCTTACGTGACAATAGTTTTTTCATCGATGCGACGCCCCTGCCAACAATGCCGCATGGCACGATCAGGTTGTAATAGGACAGGTCCGTATTGACGTTTAATGCAAAACCATGGCGGGTTATCCATCGGCTTATATGGACTCCCATTGCCCCGATCTTCCCTTCCCGAGTCCAGACTCCCGTGAACTGATTATCCCGCAATCCCTCGATTTCATATACGGCCAAAAGACGAATTAGGGACTCCTCGAGTTTTCGCATATAGCCGTGAACATCCTTTTCGCCCGATTGAAGCTCGAGAATTGGGTACCCGACCAATTGACCAGGACCGTGAAAAGTAATGTCCCCACCCCGGTCTATATTCCAATAGTCCACTCCTTTGGAGGCCAATTCCCTTCTATCAATCAGCAAATGATTTTGATTCCCGCTTCGCCCCATCGTAATGGTTGGCGGGTGCTCCAGCAATAGAAGCACATCCTTGCTGAATCCCCGTTTCTTGGAATCGCAGATCATCATTTGCAGCTCAAGCGCCTGAGAAAAATCTATGAGCTCGAGCCATAGAACAACACAGTCTCTTGCAGTCACGTGTCTGTCAAATATGGATTGCAGCCCCGCTGTACAAGGCGTGCGCCGCTTCCATGATCCCCTCCGAGACGGTAGGGTGCGGATGTATCAGGTGAGACAAATCCCCGGCTGTTGCCTCAAGGCCGATCAGCGCGCTTGCTTCCGAGATCAATTCGGTAACGTGCGGGCCGATCATATGGACGCCTAGTATCTGCTTATATTTTTTTTCACTGACCAATTTTACAAATCCTTCATTTTCACCCAAAATTGTGGCCTTGCTGACCGCGGCAAAAGGGAATTTGCTGGTCACCACATCAAATCCCCTCTCATGCGCAGCGCTTTCCGTCAATCCAACGCTAGCCACCTCCGGACGGCAGAACGTGCAATTCGGAACAAGCTCGTAGTTGATAGGGTCTGCATGACCGGAGGCAATGTAGTTCATGGCCAGCATGCCTTCGTGTGAAGCCAGGTGCGCCAGGGCTTGCGTAGGCACAACATCTCCGATTGCAAAAACACCCGGAACATTTGTCTGCATGTTTCGGTCGATTGTAACAAAGCCGCGGGATACAGCTATCCGGAGCTTTTCCAGCCCAATTTCTTCGCTCACGGGCCTGCGTCCTATAGCAATTAAAGCCTTGTCCGCAATAATACTTTTTGTTTCTTCGCCCACCGTGACTTGCGCATGAACGCCGCCATCCTGGACTTTGATATCTTCGAGGCGGGCGTTGGTCAGGAATTTGATGCGCTTCTTTGCCAGCAGCTTTTGTATTTCATCCGAAATTTCGACGTCCTCGAGCGGAAGAATTCGAGGCAGCATTTCAACCACCGTCACATCCGTTCCAAATCGCGAAAAGATGGAAGCAAACTCGATCCCAACTGCGCCGCCGCCAATCACAAGGAGTGATCTTGGAACACTGTCCAGATCCAGTATTTCCTTGTTCGTGAGAATAAATTGTCCGTCCAGGTCAAGCCCGGGCAGAAGCTTCGCTTCTGAACCTGTTGCAATAACGATGTTCCTGGCGCGCACCTCAGTTACCGTCTCTCCTTCGACCTGGACTGTTCCCGGAGCGATCAGCCTTCCCTTGCCGCGAAATGGGCTGATTTTATTTTTCTTGATCAGGAACTCCGTTCCCATCGACAATTTCTTGACCAACTTATCTTTGCGCGCTTTTACTTGCTGGAAATCCAGATTGATATCTGTGTAAAGAATGCCGAATTCTTTTCCATTTAAAGCCCTATCATAAATATCGGCATTCAGCAGAAGAGCCTTTGTCGGAATGCAGCCCCAGTGCAGGCACGTCCCTCCAAATTTGGAGTATTTTTCGATTAGCGCGACCCTTAGACCGAGTTGATTCCCCTTGATGGCAGATACATAGCCACCCGGACCGCTACCAATAACCGCAACGTCGTAAAGAACTGTTTCTGTACTCAAGATCACCTCACCGCAGGGATGTTTATTCAGCGATCAGGAACTGTTCAAATGCCATTCTTGAAGTCCAGCTAAATTCCCATAACCTGAATTAACAACAGAACTTGCATAGTACATCGCGCCGTGGAGCGAGTCAAGCCAAGCGCCCCCGCCCGGTGCAATCGGAAGTGGGACTCAAAAGTTAAAAAGAACAGCGCCTGGGAGCGCCGGCGTCCTCGCCGGCACATATTCACGACTACCAGATATGTTTGCCAAAAACCCTACAAGTCGCTGCAGCTCTTTGATTCATTCGGAAATTCCCGATGTGCGCACCTGCCTGCCGGCGAGGACGCCGGCGCTCCCAGGGCATAAGCCCATTATGTTTTTGACTCTCACTTCCGTTTGCGCCTGCCCCCGCCTTCACGGCAACGGCAAAGTCCTGAGGAAGGCTGCCCCGCCCAGAGGGTACTCCAGGAGACGGCTGGGATCCCCATCAACGACCGCCTCACAATTCCTCGTTTATTGCGGTAAATAAAAAGATTCAAAATTTTGTCGCAGTCATACTTGCATGAGCAGCAGCGACGGTGGCAGGCCGATAATCCAATAAAATCCATCCTACTACCTCGCAGACATCCAATAAAAAATGCGAGCAGTTGGTATTAGGCTTTTCTATTTCTACTTTAAGTTGTTGTGATTGTTCGCTTTTACGCAGTATCGGAGGGCGGAATTAAACCGTCGCCACACGGCTTTTCAGTAAGTACCCCCGAGTTTCACAATTTCCTCTTGTTTTGCACCTGCGCTATTTATCCATCATGCCGAAGAGCTTCAACGGGATCGAGGCGGGCGGCTTTCGCCGCCGGATAAATCCCGAATATCAGACCGACGGAAACCGAAACAATAAAGGCGAGCAGGATTGAATTCATGGTGACGATGGTCGACCAGCCGGCCATCAGCGCTACCAGCCGGGACAGGCCGAATCCACAGGCGATTCCGAGCAGGCCGCCGACAAAGGATATCAATATGGCTTCCACCAGAAACTGACGCAAGACATCGCGTTTGCGGGCGCCTACGGCCCGGCGGACTCCGATTTCATGAGTTCGTTCAAGGATGCTGGCCAGCATGATATTCATGATTCCTATTCCTCCGACCAGCAAAGAAATGGATGCAATCGCGACCATCACCATTTCAAATATGCGCTGAGTTCTCTTTTGTTCGGCGAGCAGTTCGGCAGGTACAATGAGACGGAAATCGCCCGCATTCCGGTGGGATGTATTTAATACGCCGCGAACCATGTCGGCGACC
>JAHFUH010000023.1:0-15424 GCA_023265215.1 Acidobacteriota bacterium | reverse complement strand
TGTTGATCGGCACATATATAAGATTGTTGAGATCCTGCATTTTCATGCCTGTCAGCTCGCTCTGAGCGGTCAGCTGATTTCCCAGGACTCCAATAATCCGGAACCATTGCTCCTGTATCTTTACACTTTCCCCGACGGCATCCTTCTGGGGAAAGAGATTGGCTTTTGCACCCTCTCCCAAAACGCAAACCGGCATTCTTTGCTCGTCTTCATCCGTCGAAAAAAAGCGGCCGGAAACCACCCGGAGTCCGGCAATCTCCCGGAATTGCGGTTCGACGCCGTACACGCCCGGCATGTCCATTTTTGATTTCGGAAACGTGCTGCCTGGAGTTATGGATTTTCTTGGCGCGGATGCATTTACATTATCTATGTTGGCACGGATAACTCTAAGATCCTTAAAGGAAAGACCAGGCGAAATCTTCCGCAGTTTGAGCAGGGAGTCTGTATCGGAGACGTCGTTCGCTTCGACTATCAGGTTTCGAACTCCCAGCTGCTCTATGAATGCAAGAACTTGCTGTTGAGCTCCCGCTCCGATCGACAGCATCGATACGACGGCGCCGACGCCGAAGATCATGCCCAGCATTGTCAGAAGAGAGCGGAGCTTGCGCGATCCGAGGTTTCGCAGCGCCAAATCCCAGTCGGGAAGAAACTGCCGTCTCTGGCGGCCGGTCATTGTGCGGATCCTCCCAATATAGAATCCAGAGCTCCCTTTTGGGCGCCGGCTTTTCTTTTTTGCAGATCTGGATTGACCAGGGCAACTTCGGTATTTTCGGCGATGCCATCAATCACCGCGCGACTTTCGGTGAGATACTTGATGCGGATTTCCCGCGCCAACCATGATTCTGCGCTTCTCACATAAACTAGAGGCTTTGAATTTTTCTGAAAAAGAGCCTGCCTCGGGATGGAAAGCACGTTGGCCATTGTGTTGCCTTTGATGATCATCCGCACGCTCACGCCCATGAAAAAATTGTCCCCTTTCCCGTCCACTTCTAAGATCGCGTCGAAACTCCGGGTTGAGAGAGCTTCAAGCAGGTCGGTGGTGTTGTTTGCAGAATTTGCATCGGTCGCGCTTGTAGCCAGCGATTTAATCCTGCCGGAGTATTTTTTAAGCGGCGACGAATCCATCCAGATATCTACAGCCTGCCCGACGTTTAGATTGGCTCGATCCGTTTCGAGCACCTTCGAAGCTATCTCCAGTTCATTCGTTCCTTGTATCAACGCTATAGGCCGCCCGGGATACACTTGGTCCCCCTCCCGGTATTCCGGAATTTCCGAAATACTGGAGATTCTGCCGCTGACTGAATTTGTATTTTGAGCTATCACCACAACGCCATCCACCGGCGTTTTCCAAATCATATTGTCAATGTTTTGCTGGGCAAGTTTCATTCCCATCTCAGCCTTCATGCGTGCGACGTTCTGAACAGCCACATCCGCAGCATCCGAGCTTGACCGGGCCTGTACGTCGCGTTGGAGCTGCTCGTATTTGCGTTTGGCGTCCTGGATATCAATCAGATTCTTTTTGGCCTCGATCATGCTCAGCAAATCATTCCCTTGTGCTTTGAGTTCGGCGCGCCGCACAGCATATTGAGCCCTCAATAGTGAAACTCTGTTCTGCGCAGCTCTGACCGCCTGGTCGGCCTTCAGCTTCACGATTTGCTGCTCGGCTTCCTCCAGCTGCGATTTGCTCTGCTCCAGGCTGTATTCCTGTTCGCTGGGATCATACTGGACAATGACATCCCCTTTATTCACGCGCGTGCCGGTCTTGATAAGGTATACGATCTGCAGCATTCCCGACATTGGCGGAACACCGACGCTTGTGGTTTGAGCTGGGCGAAGCTCGCCGATCGCGTGGATGCTTATCTCAACGGGCCCTCGCTGCACCCAAGCGGCAGGAATTCGAACTTGCGATTTCTGCAGCCCGGTGACTCCCGCAAAATACGAACAGGAAACACTGGCCAGTATCGAACTGGCAGCGATGATAATTTTTCGGAATACCATGATCTTCCCAAATTGCGAATGACGAATGACGATTGATAAACGCATCCGGATATTCATCATTCGTATTTATTCTTGTTCCAGTGTTGGATCCTTTAACGCGATTCGCTCGCCCGGCTTCAATCCGCGCGAAACCATCACCTGGCCGGCGCCGCGACGAGCCAGGGTAATAGGGCGCTCCTGATAAATCCCATCAGCGATCACATAGACAACCGTTTGCCCGTTCTTAAGAAAGACAGTTTCGGGCGGGATCACAATTGAGCCATGCACCCGTTCGACTTCCACATGAAAACCAGCCATCATTCCCGGTTGAAGTCTCGGATCGGGATTTTCGAGTTGTACGGTCACACCAAAATTCTTGGTAACCAGGTAATCGGAATAATCCAATCTGGCCAGCGGGCTGATATCTTTCACCTGCCCCTTGTGTTCCCTGTCCGGTATAGCCTCGATATTTAGAATCACAGTTTGGCCGGACGTCACTCGCCCGCGGTCCGCTTCAGTAACAGAGGTGTTTCCCTGAAGAGTCGACATGTCCGGTATCTCGGCTATAGCAGCGCCCGCATAGGCGCGATCTCCATCTCTGAAAGGCGGAGACGAACCGCTGAGGCTTACACGAGACTGGGAATTGGGAAGCAGGGTAATTATTCCATCCGTTGGAGACGTCAAGACCAGGGCGGTCATATTGTGTTCCACCTGTTCCAGATCGGCCTTGGCCTTTTCGCGCCGGCGATTGATTGCGGCCACATCCGCCTCGGTCCCGATGCGGCGAGACTCCATTTTGCTGTCCAGTTCGCGGATATTCTGTTCCGCCTTCTGCAGCGCAAGAACGATCTTTTCATAATCAATGGCGGGGATCACGTCGCGCGTGCCGACATCCAGTTGTGCACGTTGCAGCGTGAATTCGGCGCTCATCCTGTCCGTTGTGATTTGTTCTTCAGCCTGGCGCTGCTGGGCATTGGCTCTTGCGATCTCCGCCTCCACCTGCTTCAAGGCAGAGCGTGCCTGATCGGCGCTACGCTGCAAAGTGCTGGGATCGAATTCGACCACTACATCACCCTTTTGCACTTGAAATCCATTCCGGGCAAGCTTCAAAATCTGGAGATCGCCGCTGTTATTTGGCGCTGTAATGACAGTGGAAGATCGCACTGAAATTTCGCCGCGCAAATCCACATAATCGATGAAGTCTCCCAATTTGACTTCGACGGAAGGGACGGATTGCTTCTTCTGGTTTTTTCCTCGCAATTTCAGCGCAATTCCGCCCGCTGCGATCGCCAAAAAGAACAAAACCCAAAAGCCATACGCAAACCATTTCCTTGGACGCTTGCTCATTCCATCGGCCTCATATTGGTGTCTTGCGGATCCAGCGAGACAAGCATTCCCTCCTGAACGCCGGATTCTGCGACTGCTTCGAATTCATTCATCGGGCCGATATTGACGTTGCGGCGCTCCGATTTGCCGTTCGCCAGAATTTCAACTGAAGCCTGCCCGTTCTTTCCTATGACGGCTTGCCGCGGAAGAACCAGGACATCTTTCAGAAGCTGAAGATGAACGTCCACGGCTGCAGTCAAGTCCGGAAGAAGTTTCGGATCTTTTCCTTGAATGGAAATTGTCGCCGAAAAAAACCGGATCTGCTTTGAGTCTGAATTTGAACTGCACATGGCGCTTATACGTTCGACTTTCCCAGAGAAAACCATATCAGGATATGCATCCAGCCGGACTTCGGCTGACTGGCCGGCATGCAGTTGCGCTACATCCACCTGGTTGACCGGCGCCGACACTTTCATCGCAGAGGGATTGACAACCTGCATGACGATCGCCCCCGGCCGCATTTCATCCCCTTCTTTGGGATCCATTCTTCGATTCGCCCGAGTTATAGGGGTGAGAACGGCAATTCCATCCATCGTCGACCGCACCGCCATCCTGTCGACATTACTTTTGGCATACTCCAGAGCCCTTGCCGCACGATCGCGTTGAATTTCGAGCACCCGCAAATCTGCAGCTTCCGCCTTACGCTTCAAATCGAAGGTTTCTTTGAGCTGTTTCAGTTCGGCTTCCGCTTCGGCCAGATTCGATTTATTTATCTCAGATTGATTCTTCGGAATGAGCTCGTTTTTACGCATTTCCACCAGGGCGGATTGCACATCAACTTCCGCTCCCTTCAGCCCCGTTTCGTCGGCGATTTTGGCCGCGACTTGATCCGCCTGTTTTTTCCTGATCTGCTGCAACAGGCCGTCATATTCAGCCTGACGGTCCATGATGTTTTTCAGCTGAGCCTGCGGGTCAAATGCGACAAGGATGTCGCCATTGCGCACGGTGGCGCCGTTGCTCACGATCTTGGTAACGATCATCGTGCCGGAGCCCATCATCTGCCCGGAAAGACGCGGCGCGATGACACTGAACGATTCAACGGCGCCGACAATGCCGTTGAGGCGCATAATTCTTCGAAAATCTCCGCGTTTCACTGCGGCGATCCTTAAAGAGTTCCTCGCAGAAGCATCTGTCTCCGAAATCCGGGTGCATGCAGTGCACCCCAGGGATGCCATTGCCGCCGCAAAGATAAATCGATGCAATGCTTTGCGAAACATCGACTCTCCTAAAAAAGATAAAATGCTGAAAAGCTGGCCAATGCGAGAAGAATCTTCTATAAGACGTAGGAAAATGGAAAAAAGTTTTATTTATTTTGGATCGGCGATTTTAATTGCTTTCCACCGCCCAGAGAAGCGCTGTTAGAGTTTTGCCGTATAAGGCTGCTATTCTGAAGTAGCGGCTTTTGAGTGCACCCTGGATGTTTTCGATCATTGGCTTCGATCGTTTGAATCCAAGGCCAGCGAGCAGAACACGGATTCCGGAACCGTGAGTCAAGCGGCAGCGCCATTCACTCGCATTTTCAGACCTGCTTCATCAACCAATTCTTGGAGCGAAAGGCGAACAAACTGCTCCGGACTTGCGGCCCATGACGTTCGGAGACTAACGCCAAAGATCCAGTGGACCAACCTGCCACCCGCTCTCCGCCAGCATTTGTTTGATTGCTTGGAGTGGAGGCGGGTGAGACAAAAGGGGGCGTGAACCAGACAGGAAGCGAGCCATACAGCGAAAAGCAGGACGCGCTTCAGTTGAAAGGAGGGACAAAACAGCGGGCATTTGCAGGAAACAGGCCAGGATGGCCTGATAATGACAATTGTCGCACGCGAGACGCGCGAAACCTCGATGTGCGCATCACCTTCGCCAATGACGGGCTGCCAGCGGAAGCTGGCTTTACTTGAGGAAGTCTCAGCTTAAAAGCTGGTCTATTCGATAAATCATCCCCTCTCGCGTGTAGGAAGCCAGTTCCACAACGCCTGTATCCATTCGGATTGCATCTTCCGGACAGGCTTCTACGCAGAATCCACAAAACACGCAAACGCCGATATCGATGTCGAAAGATTTCGGCATTTTTTCGATATTGGGATCGGGATTTTCCGTGGCAATGATATGGATGCAGTGTGCGGGACATATCGTTTCGCACATCATGCATGCCACACATCTAGGAGACCCATCCGTCCTTCTGGTCAAGCGATGCCGCGTCCTTAATCTCCTCGCAAAAGGCCTGCGTTCTTCCGGATATTCAATCGTAACCGTTTCGCCCTTGCCGACCTTGATCCCTATGCCGCGTGCAACATGGCGCGGGAAATTCACGAAAAAATGCTTTGTTGTCAGGGCTATTCCCTTGACAACCTCAGTCAGGTAAAGGCGCTCGCACAAGTTCAAAGGCCGTTGTGCCATAATATTCCCCAAATTCAGACTGCACTGGGCGAAGCCAGCAATTGTTCCATTCGCTGGCGCATTAAATCGCAGTGATTCCCCTCCTGATTGGCGAAACTAATAAAGACCTGCTTGCCTTGAGTCTCAGCAAACCTGTCTGCATAGGATTTGAAGAAATCGGCAGCAGCCCGGTTCAAATGCAATGCCAGTTCAATTGAAGCCTTGGCGTCCAGGCGAATCGCATCGCCCGATTCATACCGGGATAGCTCCGGAATCAATTCCTCCAACTCACAAGGATCAAAGTGCAGGAATATTGGTGCACAGTCCAGATCCTTCTCCTGCGCTACTATTTCTTCAAGTTTCAGATTGAGATCTACAGTGTGAGCCTCCACCTCCTGAACCATTCGCTCAATAATTTCTTTGCCGGCGGAATCCTGATTCCGATCTGCCAAATTCCGATAAAATTCCAGGCAGCGATTCTCCATGCACAAAGCCATCTTCACCGCATCGCGGGCAAATATCCTTTCCGTGTCATGTTTTTGAAAATCCGTAACCGCCCGGTGATCCCGGCAGTCCTCACAAATTCCATAGGTTTGAAAACGGTGATGAATCGGATGGAAATGATATTTTTGGATGATATCATTTTGAATCCGTTCAAGCTCCGGGCACACGAACTCGATTGCCCGATGGCATTCGGTGCAAACAATGTGATGATGATGAGGGTGGTGATAGCTGTGCTCAAAGCGAGTTAATCCGTCTCCCAGAGTAATTTCCCTGGCAATGCCGCATGCCGTCAATGATTTCAGGGTACGAAAAACTGTTACAACCCCTACCTTCTTATCTCTTTTTTTCACAAGTGCGTATATATCTTCGACGCAGAGGTGGCCTTCAGTGTTGAGAAAGGTCTCCAATATCAAATCCTTCTGGTAGGTTTTTTTAAGACCATTTTGGCGCAAATAGGAATAGAAAAGCTCGGTTTCTTCTTTCAGTTTTCTCATTGGCATGTCCTCACACCTCCCTCTTTGAACAGCGCCCTATCATAACATTTATTTGCCCATGATCTTCAAGAATAAAAGGTTCCCCGCTTCCAGTTTCCCGTTTCCAGCTGAAAGCGGAATTGATGATCAATCTGACAACAATAGCGTGAATTGGAAACAGGAAACCGGGAACGGAAATCTCATTTTGCAAGAAATGTATAGCTGATGCGGTGGCGTTCAGCTTTCTCTATCTCGAAACCCTGGAGTTTTAGCAGGTTTTTAAGTTCATTTTCGTCGAAAAAACCGAAACGTATAAATCTTTCCAGAAAATATGCCATTCCTGCGGAGCGGTTTGGCCGCAAAGTGGTTTGAACGCAAAGGCTACCCCCTGGCGCCAGAATTCGTCGAATTTCCCTCAAGGCTAAATCAGGGCGGTCAAAAAGATGAAGTGCGCCGCAACAATTGACATAAGAGAAGCAACTGTCGCCGAAAGGAAGTGAAAAAGCAGTGGCTCGAACAAAGAGAATATTTTCTGCCCGCCCTTTTTCCTTCAACTTCCGGGCGCGATTCAGCATCGGCCAAGACATATCCAGCCCAACCACAATTGAGTCTCCAAGCTGCTCAGCCAGTGGACGGGAAAAAATGCCGGTCCCGCAAGCCAGATCAAGGGTTAGACCGCTGCTTCTGCTTGCTCCAAAGCGAAGCACCGTCTGCATTTCATCGCTGAAGTTGCGAGAACTGGCAATGTAATATCCCAGCCGGCGCCAGAATTTCTCATAGATATTGACAATGGCGGGTGTTTGCATGAGGCGCTGGAAGGGAGTGATAACCTCGCCCGGGCGACCTCCGAGCATATCCGGAATTCCTCGGATCAGCGGGAATTGGGATCCGCAGGCAGCGCAAACAATCCGGCCGTCGTTATCCTGCAGGTTTACACCAGCACACTGTGGACATCGCATATAGGGGAGAATTTTGGAAAGCATAGAAACGGCTACGCTGCTTGGGTAAGTATTTCCGGTCCATTCTCCGTGATCGCCACTGTATGCTCAAAATGCGCGGAAGGTTTTCCATCCAGCGTGACAACCGTCCATCCATCCGAAAGTATCTGCACATTTTCGGTGCCCATGTTGACCATCGGTTCAATTGCCAGCACAAGACCCGGTTTCAGCCTGGGATCCTCGTTGCCTTTGGCCACATAATTCAGAACCATAGGATCTTCATGCAGATGTTTCCCGATTCCATGGCCGCCAAACTCTCGCACCAGTGAAAATCCATTGGACTCGGCGTGGGTTTGGATAGCACGGGAGAGATCGGAAAGATGGTTTCCTGGAACCAGCTGTTTTATTCCGAGATAGAGGCATTCCTCCGTGATCTTAACCAGCTTTTCTGTTTCCAGATCGATGCGGCCGATAGGCACGGTGATGGCGGCATCTCCGAAGTACCCTTTATAAGAGACACCGAAGTCTAATCCAACGATATCTCCCTCTTTCAAGATGGTATTACCGGGAATCCCATGGACCACCTGCTGGTTTATTGAGGCACACAGCGCGCGCGGATAACCCCGATACCCTTTGAACGCGGGGCTGGCACCCTGCTTTAGAATTTGCTCCTCTGCAATCTGATCCAATTTGCAGGTCGAAACACCCGCTTTGCAGTTTTTGCGTAAAATGTCGAGAATCTCGGCCACGATCTTGCCCGCATCCCGCATGATCTCGATCTCACGTTTTGATTTAAGGGTGATCATAGCCTCCTTTTCAAGTCCTGCTCGAATCCTATCCTTTTCCACATAGCCTTTTAAAAGGATCGATCGATCCGCCCCGATTGTCAACTGAGGCAGGATCATGCCGGCCCTAACGATCCAATTCGCCTGCAATCATGTTAATAGATCCGAATGTCGCCACAATGTCGGCAATCCCGCCGCCTTCGAGCATTGTATGAAGGCCCGCCATGGCGAAAAAACAGGGAGGGCGCACCCGAACCCTGTAAGGGTGGTCCTTTCCGTCGCTGACCACATAAAAGCCCAGTTCCCCATTTGCACCTTCCACGGCAAAATAGGTGTCCCCTTTGGGCGGACGCATTCCGTGATAGTCCATAACGAGTTTAAAATGATTCATTAAACCTTCAATGTTGCCGTATGTGTTCTCTTTGCTCGGCAGCGCAACGCGTTTGTCACTGGTCATCACGCGATCGTGGAAAGGGCGCTCCGTTCCTTCCAGCGTCGGCTCGACTTTGGAAATGATCTTGGTAAAGCCGGCGGTATGTCCCATTTTTGCTTCGTCAACCAGATCAAAGGATTGCATCACTTTTCCCTGTGAATCTACGTTGATAGGGCCTCCTGGAATGTCTTTCATGGACTGCCGGATAATCCGGATGCTCTGACGCATTTCCTCCATTCGCACGAGATATCGATCGTAGTTATCCCCTCGCTCGCCCAAAGGAACATCGAAATCCACGCGGTCATATGCAAAATAGGGGAATGCCTTGCGCACATCGTAATTGATTCCGGAGGCGCGGCCCATCGGCCCCGTTATCGAATAATTGATTGCGGTTTGCTTTGGCAAAATGCCCACGTCGCGTGTGCGATCCACAAAAATACGGTTCCGCGTAAGCAGTTTATCGACCTCGGAAATTTCTTTTTCGGTCTTGGACAAAGCAATCTTCAATTTTTCATCCAGACCGTCCGGGAGGTCTCCTTTTACGCCGCCAACGCGTCCATAGGAGATCGTCAGTCGTGCTCCCGTAACATCCTCCACAATCTCATAAAGATATTCGCGGGCTTTCATCAGGTACAAAAATGCGGTCATCGCGCCCAATTCCATTGCCGAAGCCGCAACGCAGGTCAAATGATCCGTAATTCGCGATACCTCGCTCATGATTACACGAATGTAATCGCATCTCTCAGTGATCTTGATTCCAAGCAGCTTTTCAACCGCAGCACAGTAGCCAAAGTTATTAATTAAAGGAGAAACATAATTCAGGCGGTCCGTATATGGAATCGCTTGAGTCCAACTGGAGTTCTCACAACTTTTTTCAAACGCCCTATGCAAATACCCGATTTCGGCTTCAACCTTGACCACGGTCTCTCCTTCAAGTTCCGTAATCAGGCGAATAACTCCATGCATCGCCGGATGCGAGGGCCCGATATTCAGCAGCATGCTTTGGGTCGATGTTGTCATGATTGCCTCAGCGTCTGTTTCTGATTTTCTATCTTGTTCTGCAGTTTCATGAGCCCGTCGAGCACTGCTTCAGGGCGCGGCGGACACCCGGGAATATAAATATCAACCGGCAGAATTGTGTCGATTCCCTGGACGGTGGAGTAATTGTCATAAAAGCCCCCGGTGCAGGTGCACACGCCGAAAGCCACAACCCATTTTGGCTCGCACATTTGATCGTAAACGTGACGAAGTATGGGTGCAATTTTGTGACTGATGGTTCCGACCACCAGCAGTACATCCGCCTGCCGCGGCGAGAAGCGTGGCAGGCCGGCCCCGAAACGATCCATGTCGTAATGCCCGGAGGCTGCGGACATATATTCCATGCCGCAACAGGCCGTGACAAAGGGGTAAACGAAGATCGAATACTTTCGGGCCCATCCGACCGCTCGTTCAAGCATGGATGTGATAAGTCCTGCTTCTTCACACATTCCCATTTCTTTGCTCCTGTCTTCAGGCTGAAAAGAACAATATAGCCAACTACTATGGTTTCCGTACAGCGGAATCATTGGGAGGCTTTAAGACATTTTGCTTCGGAGTAATTTCAGATCAGGGTTCTTCTACTTCTATCTCTATATATTCAATCTGGTCGAGCAGGACGACAGGCCGCTTGCGCAGTTTCACATTGACGCGTTTTGCGGGAAATTTCAGCAGTACGGTTCGCGAGATGCTATAGCCCAAAGATTCGACGAGCGCATATTCACGGGCGCCCGCAATTTCCTGCACCTCTTCCAGCACCCGGCAATAGTCTATCGATTTATCAAGCGAGTCGGTGTCAGCTGCCGATTCGAAATTGCCCCAGATGGTCAAATCCAATTCACACTCCTGAGGGTTGGACCTTTCCTCGGGAGTTGTGCCGATGCGAGGAAATATTCGAACTCCCGCAAGTGTGATGCGGTCATCTCTGGTTTTCCTCGCCAAAGGTAGACCTCCTTAAAAGATATGCCCGCCAGGCCGCATGTGGCAGCGGGCTTTGAGAATCCATGGGAGCATCCCCTTCGATCAAGCCTCGAACGATTCCCCACATCCACAGGAATCTTTGGCATTCGGATTATCGAATTTAAATCCGGATCCGTTCTCGCCGTCTATGTAATCCACCTTCGTTCCGTTGAGATAAAGGATAGATCTCGCATCAACAAAAACCTTCAGCCCTTCCATGTCCAGCACTTTGTCGTCAGATTTGGGCTCTTTATCCAGGGTCATTTGATATTGGAATCCGGAGCACCCGCCGCCGACAACAGCGATTCTCAACCCAGTTTCATCCTTTTGTTCAGCCAGAATCGATTTGACTTTGGCAATTGCTCCCGGCGTCAACGTTAGCATTACTTCTGTTCTCCTTCTCTTCGGATCGAGTTTGAACACACCCCAAGGTTGCAAAGTATAAAAACCATTTGAAAAAGTCAAGTTCCGGTGCCTGCCAGGGTGTAATTGGAAGTGCGAGTCATGCTTTCCTGGGGGATTCAGCCCTGGGAACGCCGCCGTCTCGGCGGCAAGCAGTGATAAAAGACATGCATGAAGCGTTTCGTACGCATTTTGTCCAGAAATTGCAATATAACAGCGTCTGCCGGCGAGACGCCGGCGCTCCCAGGGCGCTTCATTTAATTCGTCACATCTACCGGCATGACTCGCACTTCCGATTACACCCTGCCTGCCATGCGGGAAGCCCGGGCAAAATTGAGGTAGAGGATCATTCAAAAAGGACTCGCTTTTTCCTGCTTGCCGTAGCATCTTTTAATAAATAAAATGGGCGAGCTTATAATGGGACGCAGCGTTGCAGGTTTCATTCTGATTTTATCCTTTACCGGAATTTTTCAGAATCCAGGAACCGATTCGATCCCCTTCTCAATTGATCAGCGACAATTCAGGTTTTTATTTAATGGCCTTTCGGAGCCGGAAGGATATTTCGACAGCGACAATTTCATTTCCAATGAAAGATCCTATTTGAAAATTCTGCCCGACTTGAAACAACTCGTCACGCAGGGTGGGGTGTACATCGGGGTTGGTCCTGATCAAAACTATTCCTATATAGCGGCTGTTCGTCCGCAACTGGCATTTATTCTGGACATCCGGCGCCAGAATGCACTCCAACACCTGTATTTGAAGTCCCTATTTCAGCTTAGCGATTCGCGCTCCATGTATGCCGAAAGACTCTTCGGCAGGCAATTCAAAGCACCGGACAAGTCCGCCAGTCAGAAAATTTCCGATTTGCTGCATAGGATCGATCAATCCCCTTCCGACGCAAGTTTCGAGAAGAAGACAATAGCTGAAGCCATCCAGACTATACGTTCCTGGGACGCAGGATTGAACGAGGCGGATTATGCCGCCATCCAGCGCATTGCAAGGGCTTTCATCGACAACGGGCCAGATCTTAAGTTCACAACTCTGAATCGCGCTCCAAGAGATTATTACCCTTCATACCGGCAGTTGCTGGAAGAAACCGATTCCGAGGGAATGCAATCCAGCTATCTGGCCGACGAGAGTGCCTTCCAGTATATTAAAAAACTCCACAGGGAAAATAGAATTGTGCCCGTCGTGGGAGATCTGGCGGGAACGCAAGCAATGCTCAAAATCGGGGTTGAACTGCGGCAGCGCGGGCTTGCGCTGGATTGCTTCTATGTCTCCAATGTGGAATTCTATTTATTCGGCAGCGAGCGCTGGAAGGCATACACGAAGAATCTTGCCAGACTCCCGAGGGAGCCGAATGCCTGCCTGGTCCGGTCCTATGCAAGAGCCCGGCAGCAATATACCGCCATCCCGGATTATTATATGGGAGCTATCGTGCAATCCGTGCAGTCATTCCTGGATGACGAATCGGCCGGGCTAAACAGAAATTACCGGGATCTCGTTTCACGCGGGCTCGTAATCCACTAGTTTTCAGGTTTTATGCCAGGAAAAACCAAACCTGTTTCCAGAAATTTAATGATCAGGCTTAGCTTTTGAAGATCGAAGGACACGTTCAACGGATGCGGGAATGTCCTTCTTTGAGTTTTGGAAGAGATCTCTCACAATCAAGGGTTTTCGCGCTGCGATCTGAGCAAGAGCTTTGCACGCCAATATCCGGACAATACGGTTTTCATCTTCCAGCCGCGCCAGGAGCTCACTCAAAAAGCCGTTTGATCTCGCCGGGAATTGCGCGCCTAGCCGACCCAGAGCATAGGTAAGATTCCACCGCACGTAGGCAGAATCATCTCCGGACAGTTCTTTAAGCCTCGAAATCAACCGGATCAGTCGCGAGGGGTGAGATTCAGAAAGCCTGGCAAGAGTAGCGGCGGCTCGTCCCCGGACTCCTCGGTCTTTGTCCTCCAGCATCCTCACCAATTCCTGCAAGCGCCGAGGATGGTCTACGACTGTTTTGACTGCGTCCAAAGTGCGAAGCTTGGATAGCGGGACAGAGCTTTTCTTTCGATTGCGGACAACGTGGCGATGAGTTTTTGGCTCCGTCATAGGATTGGCGCCAGCAAGTGCAAAAAAACGTCAAATATCAGCGCCCTGCATTTCAGCGGCATGAATAGCATTTACGGGGCACTCTCCTCGTTTCCCTGGGCAGTATGACGCGATAGCCGATCTATGTCAATCATCGCAAGCAGCACAAACGGTGCGTCTCATTCAATCCGTTGGCTGTGCGCAAATGCAAAAATACTCCGACAGGCTCCCAGAAGAAAAAAACAGACTAATGCTTTATGGAATCTTTGAGAACCGCCAACCATTCGCGATACTTCGATCGGGCAGTGATAAAATCCCTGTGCTCGATTTTCAACTCGTCGGCGATTTGGCTGATTTCATTATCCTCAATGGTTGCTATGGATTTGTCGGCGGCGGCAACAGCAAAAAGGCAATCCAATAGAATCATCCTCTCTTCATGATTCGAAATGGAGTTGAATTCCCTGCTTACCAGATAATTTTCCGTGCCGCCGAATAAAGTGTTCTGAGTCTTTGCGATCTGAATCACAAGAATCGCCTGTTCCTCGGGCATTCCACCGCGCTCCATGATTATCCGCTCCATCAATTCCGTTTCTTCAGGACTGATGCTCATATCCGCCCTGGCGACACGGCCGAGCAGATAGGCAAAAGCCGCAATGTACTTTGCACGCCCCGGATCCAGTTTGTCCAATGCCTGCGTTATCTTTCGCACGGTTTCAGTTTCAATTGAATGCTCTGGGCTGCTGTTCAGCTTGCGTTGGATCAATCGAAGTATCGACATGGTGTCCATCATGACATAGATAGGGAACACACACGCATTTTTAATTGAGAATGAGTGTGTTCCCTATCTATTCTATCGGTGGATCGGCGCCTCAGCGTTTCTTCCTTTGGTGAACGGCCCGCGAATTCCACTTGGAAGAATCGTCCCATAGGAGGTCAACGACTGCATCAATTGTCTCGAAGTAAAACCGCGCGCTCCCTCAAGAATGGATCCGCGAAAATCGGTTGTCATTGTATTGGCATCGCCAAAGAGTGAGTTTTGAAGAATCGCCCCGGAAAAATCCGCTGAGCTGAGATTGGACTCGCGCAAATCACAACTGCTCATAGCCGCGCCGCAAAAAACACTCTGCGCTAAATTGGCCAAGCCGAATTTTGCGGAATTAAGTGCTGCCCTTCGGAAATCACAATCCGAAGCCTGAGACGAACTGAGATTTGCATCGATAAGCCTGGCATCAGTGAAACGACAGGATTGAAAACGAGCGCGGGAAAAATTGCTGTTCTCCAAATCCGCTTCGGTGAATATGCAGTCTGTGAATACCGCTCTATTGAAAACGGCCGAGTTCATTTTGGCGCTTGACAGATTGCAGAAACTCATATGGATTTCGTACAAACGGCAATCCCGCATATTTGCGTCGCGGAAGGTCGAGTTCATCACGCGAGCTTCGGAAAAATTCGCCTCTGCAAGAAGACTCTGCTGGAAATTGATCTCTGTCAAATCCGCCTGTTCAAAATCCACATTGGCAAGAATCGCGTTGCGAAAATCGCATTTATGCAATTGTGCGCCGCTGAAATCTGCACCGGACAGATTCGATTCCAGAAAGATCGCGCCTGTTAAAATGGCATGCCGAAAATCAATTCCCTGAAGGTCAACATTGGAAAGCGTCGCTCCGCTAAGATTCGCCCGTTCGCCTCCCTTTTCTTCCTGCCAATCCCTATGCAGACTCAGGATTTCCTTGAGGGACTGGCCATGAATATAGATTTTCGCCAATGGTATTTTTCTTTCGGACATATCTTGCTCAATAAATGTGGAACTAAAGCCTTTTTACTCTCAAACATGCATATCGACTTCAAAATCCGGCGACTTTACAGTTCCATGCCAATGCGAACTACCAACTTTGTGCTTTATAGGTGATCGAATATCAAAAGAAATCCGGATGTTTCCAGACCCTATGATTGGTGAAAAGTGAACACTCCACCCGCAGAGCGGGTGGCCTCAGGAAGCCCTCCTGAGGAGGGCATTAGCGTTAGGAAGGCCCCCCTGGGGCCGTTTAATACTTCTATTTGAATTCTAAACGACTT
>JAHFUH010000325.1 GCA_023265215.1 Acidobacteriota bacterium | reverse complement strand
TGGGATTGATGTATGAAGAAGGCAAAGCTGTTGCTCAGGATTATGCTGAAGCCGTCAGGTGGTACCGCAAGGCTGCAGATCAAGGGGATGCCGTTGGGCAGCTCAACTTGGGAATGATGTATTACCGTGGCGATGGTGCTACCCAAGACTATGCTGAGGCGTTGAAATGGCATGCGAAAGCCGCGGATCAAGGGGATGCCAAGGCACAACAATATTTGGGGTATTATTATCTCCAGGGAACGATTGTCGCACAGGACTACTCCGAAGCCATGAAATGGTTCCGCAAGGCTGCAGATCAGGGCTTTGCTGATTCTCAGTTCAACTTGGGAAAGCTTTACGCTGAAGGGAGAAGTGGGATAAAGGACTATGCTGGAGCTGCGAAATGGTATCGCAAAGCTGCGGATCAAGGGGATGCCAAGGCACAGTACAATTTGGGATTGATGTATGAAGAAGGCAAGGGTGTGGCTAAGAATTACGCTGAAGCCGTCCAATGGTACCGCAAGGCTGCAGATCAAAGCTCTGCTGAAGCGCAACGCTGCTTGGGATTGATGCATGCCAACGGCAGGGGAGTCACTCAGGACTACGCTGAAGCCGCTAAATGGGTTCGCAAAGCTGCGGATCAAGGGGATGCGAAGGCACAGTACAGTTTGGGATTGATGTATGAAGAAGGCAAGGGTGTGGCCAAGGATTACGCTGAAGCACTAAAATGGCATCGCAAGGCTGCGGATCAAAGCTCTGCTGAAGCGCAATACTGCCTGGGGCGGATGTATTACGAAGGCAAGGGTATAACTCAGGACTATGCTGAAGCACTAAAATGGTATCGCAAGGCTGCGGATCAAAGCTCTGCTGAAGCGCAGTACTGCCTGGGGGAGATGTATTACGGAGGCAAGGGTGTCACGCAAAACTATGTTGAAGCTGCGAAATGGTACGGCAAAGCTGCAGATCAGGGCTTTGCTGAGGCGCAATGCAACTTAGGGTGGATGTATTACGAAGGTAATGGTGTCACGCAAAACTATGTTGAAGCCCACATGTGGTTGAATTTGTCCGCTGCTCACTTAAAAGGAGAGATTCAGGCAAAAGCCGCAACAAGGCGTGATACTGTTGCTAAAAAGATGACACCCCAGCAAATAGCAGAAGCCCAAAATCGGGCTATGGAATGGAAACCTAACGAGCCAAAGTGAAGCCTAGCCTGTGATGAACACTCCACCCGCAGAGCGGGTGGGATCAGGAAGCCTCCAAGATGGGGGCAAGCAGTTTAAGCCCTGAAAGGGCGCAATAGAACAGCCCAGAGTGGAGCGCGGCGGAACCCTGGGGAATTCCGGCTTCAGCGAAGAGCCCTGAAAGGGCGGCGCAGACGGGCATGGATACAAGGCGCGCGACGACAGGATTCCGCAGGCGTACTCGACAGTACGTCGAGTAATCCGACCGAGCGCAACGCAGTAGACATGCCCGGATCCGCCGCCGCAGTAGAAGCTTCATGAATAATCCGGGTTAAAAACTCATCTGAAAAGCCGCGGAGCGAAATCATTAAGGCAACGGCGCCATGTCAGCCATTCATGCGCCGTATTGGGCGACTCAAAATAAACGTTCTTGACGCCGGCTTTGGTCAGCTCATCACTAAAGTTTTTTGTCCCCTGTCCTTCAGCCTGACCGATTCCCAGGAACAGCACCTTAACCTTCTTGTTGAATGCGGCCGAATCGACGAATGCGCCGTCGCAGGTGGTTTTCGCATCGAAGGCGCCCCTTCCGCCGCAACTCCCGCTGAATCCGCCCAGGTAGGCGAACTTGTCGAGGTTGTTCAGTGCAGTTGTGAAGGTCTGCATCCCTCCCATCGACAGCCCCGCCATGGCCCGATTCTCTCGGCCGGGAAGCGCCTTGTAAGTCCGCTCAATCATGGATAACAAATCCGTGAACATCATCTCGGTAAAAGTCGAGAGGTTCATTCCTCCTCCACCGGCTGGCGCGGCGCCACGACCCGCTTGACCGCCCGGCCCCGCGCCTGCCGCGCGTCCAGCCGGGGGGGTTCCTGGCGCACCCATGCCTCCCCTCGGAGCAGGAGCGGCTCCCGGAGCCGGCACCAGCCCGCGAGCTGCGAATAAGGCTGCGCTCTCACCGGGCTTGGCTGCATTCAGGTTGTCCATGACGATAATCATCGGCTTCGCTTTCTTGGCCGCGATCAGGCTGTCCATAATAAAATCCACGTACCGCTGATGATCATCGTTGGCGACAAGGACACGCTGGTTACCGGTTCGCAACAGTTGGCTGATCAACTCAAGGGCTTGAGCTTCCAAGTCGAATACAAGTCGTTGCCCGGACTGGATCACGGCGGGATCATCGGGGGCAGCATGCCGGATGTTTTCAAGTTCTTCAACCAACACACCAAGTCAAAGTAAGGGTAGTCACCAACACCACGCGATGACGGGCGAGGGTTTCACCTTGAAGAGAGCTTCCGCTCCCGATCCGGCAGTGTTGCCTCCACGGAGATGAATATGGAATACCAAGAAGGGAATGTCATAATCGATGGGATTAAAATCCACTACTATCGTTCCGGCGGGAAGAAACCGCCTATCGTGCTACTGCACGGCGCAACGGACGACGGGCTTTGCTGGGGGCGGACGGCGCAAGAACTTGCGGAACGATATGACGTCATCATGCCGGACGCGCAAGGCGCTGGCGAAAAAGATGGCCACAGCCTGGGCCAATTTCGCCCGCACAGGCAATCCCAATCAGCCTGGGTTGACCTGGGAGCCCTTCGATCCGACACGGTGTCAGACTATGGTGTTCGATAATAGCTGTCGGATGGTCGATGATCCTGAAGCTGAAGTGCGCAAGATCCTGCTGGCTTAACAGCGGAAAAGACGCCACGAATTTCACGAATCAGATTTGTGAAATTCGTGGCGTTTGCTTTTAATACTTCTCGTAATTCGGCTTGACATCCTTATATTTCGCCACCAGCTTATCCCAATTCTTCGGCAACTCGATTTTTTTAGTAACAAGGGAGTTCTCGAAAAATCCGGGGCCCGCACTCCTCAGCAAGGCTATAAACGAGCCCGGTCCGCCGGCGACCAAGATCATGAGGCTGTTGTTGAAGTCGACTTTCGGAGGACTTGCGGCGTTCGAAAAACCAGGGACGCTTGAACTGCCGGGAGCTGCATGCGCCGCTAGATATTCTTTGACTTTCTGCTTCGTGTATCCTTCACCCGACAAAACCTTGGCCCATGAAGGAATAAGAATAAGGCTGGACATGGTGCTGGTAACCATGCCTGAAAGCGTATCCAGAATCCCTTTTGCATCTGTCCCGCCGGGGACCGTCTGAATGAACGTGTTGGGAAAGAACACGGTGACGGTGTTGTCTTCTTTTTTGAAGCCGCGCTCGACGCTGAGAGATTCCCAAGGGCTTGCCTCTTCATCCTCGCCAATCACAAGGCTGTACTTGCTCGGGTTGCCGATAACCCCCATGTCCTCGACAGCCTTTCTTGCCCCGCCGATGTTCTTGACGATCAGTCCGACGGCCCGGCCGATTGCGGCATTCGCGATATTTCCCGGACTCAATGCGCCTGAACTGCAATTGATGTTGATATCGTTTCTTATCCGACCATTGATGGCAAGGAAAGGCGCCCACGAACCGGTGCTCACCTCAAATGTATCAAATCTGGTTTTCGGATCGGCAAAAGACTGCACTGCAGCGATCAAGACCGGCATGTAGGTGGGAAGTGCACCAGCCATCACCGCATTAACCGCAATCTTTTCGATCGTGGCTTTTCCCTTTCTCGGGATGAGCGTTGCTACAACATGGTCGGGCGGCAGATCCGTCCCGGTCATCATTTCCGCAACGGCTGCCTCAGTTGGTGGAATAATGGGCAGACCGTCGGTCCATCCCTTGCCGTAGTAGAACCGGTTTACTTCTTGAAGACTTCCTTTGAATGCGACTCTTGGAGTCTTGCCTGTTTGCTGCTTCGGAGATTTCTCTTCGGGGCTCAGCGGCTTGGTCAAACCTTCCACCACCTCTTTCATAGCCGCTGCTATGCCCTCTTCTATTTCAGACTTGACGGTGGATTCACAAGCCACGGATTCTCCCACGATTCTGATTCCAGGCATTCCCCTGCTCGATGCAGCTGATTGAGCATCGGTAACAAAACCTTTATTAGCCAGTAACACGACCGGCTTACCAAAGTCCTCGATCGCTATTCCGTTGTATGCGAGGTACTTTGTGCAGGACCCTCAGTCGCCGACGACGGCAATAGCCGCATCAATGCCCTTCGCCCAGGCTGTAAATTTCTCCTTGTTCTTCGTTTCGATTTCATTGACATTCGCCTCGGTGGAATGGAACACGACTGTCTGAGCGTTGGGGTACATAGTCCCCAATCTCCTCATGATTGATTCCGCGATCGGCATGGCCGCCCGCTTGGGATTGACGAATACTCCAATTTTCATTCCCGCGAGAGTTGGAATTCTCGGAGAGATTCCACGTAACGGGATCGGATTGGCATCCGCCCAGGGACTGAGAGCTTCAAATTGAGCGTCCGGCGCCTTGGGTTTGGAACTCGCAGTCCCTTGAGCCCGGGATGAATCCTGGACTGCCAGGACGGCGAGAATTCCGATGGAAAGCGCCGATAAAAATCTACGCATATCAGGTCCTCCTTCTTTCAACATGCTTAGGTGTTGGGGCGATCATTTCCGCCAAACGCACAAAAGATTCGTGTGGCCGGAGGATTGCCCCTCTTTACTTCCGGAATCATTTTTCTTGTGAGCAATAGAGAGGAGGCATTCGCAGGGAACGCCCCCTTGATTTCCTTAACTCAATTCGTTTTAGGAGCTGTTCCACGTCCACCGCCAGGCATTCCTCCACCGCCGGCTTCACGCTTTAACTTGATCTCATCGCCGGAAAGCGTTCCGGTCCAGGATATTTTCATATCCTGGCCATTCATCTGGCGCACATAGCTGAAGGAAATTTTGTCTCCTTCTATTTTGCCGTCCTTAAACTCCATCGCTCCAGGCATTTGAGAATTCTCCAGCGTTCCCGTAAATTTGGAACCTTCCATCTTAAATTCCAGCTTTATTTCGTTGTCCCCATCTTTTGCAAGCCACTTCCCTGCAAGACCTGTCGAAGGTTTGTCACCTTTCACTCTCTTGACATTATATTCGGCATTCGCGCTACCGCCACCCGTCATGCCGCGGCCGGCGCCGGCACCAGCACCTGCACCTGCGCCAGGTCCAGCACCTGCGCCTGGTCCGGCACCTGCGCCTGGGCCTCTACCCATGCCCATGCCGCCGCTTATTGGTTCGCCGTTGTAGCCCCCGATAGAAGGCGGAGGTGTGACGGATCCGACCGGCTTGAACAACATCTGTGCCATTAGATACAGATTGTTATTCCACACGGGGACCTCGTGCACGCCGGTGTCTACATACCAGACGTGATCGATCTTGGCCTTAACCAAGCCCTGATGAAGGTTCCAACTTCCCGTAATCAGGTTGTCCTTGTCGCCACAGCCGATCCACAGAAGGGAGGGTTTGTCTTTGGCATTCTGGACTTTGGTGACATTCTGGTCGGCGGGCGCGAGGTTTGGGGCTGAGGAGAAGCCGCCGACGAAGGCGAACTTGTCGAGGTTATTGATGCCGAAGTTCAGACCCTGGCCGCCGCCCATGGACAGGCCGGTTATCCCCCGGTGGTCCCGGTCCGCCTTCACTGAGTAGTGCGATTCAATGTAGGGCATCAAATCCTGCAGCAAGTCCTTCTCGAAGAAGGCATAGAAGTTGAAATCCGACATGATATTGTTCGAAGGGGGCTCGGCAGAGGCGCGGCCGTTGGGCATTACGATGATCATGGGCACGGCTTTTTTGTCGGCGATGAGGTTGTCGAGGACCTTGTTAGCCGCGCAGAGGGTCGTCCAATGAGTCTCGTTGCCGCCGATGCCATGCATCAGGTAGAGAACAGGGTATTTCTGTTTAGCGTCATAGTTTGGAGGCAAGTAAATAACGGCTTTGCGATCGACACCAATGCTTTTGGAATTATACGTAATTGTCTCCAGCTTGCCCTTCGGTATATCCGGCCGGACCTGAATGAAGTCGGCTGGTGCGTGATTGGGCAATGCCACAGTTGTGTCCGCCGCAGCCGACGCAGTAGCTAGTCCAGTCGGCGTGGTTCCGATTGCCATCAACGCTAACGCCGCCCCGAGCAGGCAGCTTGCCCAAAATTTCCAACGCAGCTTATTTAAACGTTTCATGAAAAACCTCCGTTAGTAATGGTTTGCGATAGTACATGTTGCGACCGAAGGTCCACTTAGGGTTCGCGCAAAAATAAGTTCACATTCTGGCGCGAGCGCCGGGTGGGCAGATGCAAGGCGCCGCGACGCAGGCGATGTGGTTCATCGCCGAGGAGCGGCAACGCAGCAGATG
>JAHFUH010000324.1 GCA_023265215.1 Acidobacteriota bacterium | reverse complement strand
ACGGGCCGACCTAGCACACATTAAAGCATTGCTACCAGAGGAAACGATAGCCCTCCATGTCCGGGAGCGAGATGATATTCTCGCTGCAACGGAACGGTCGAAGAAGGTGCGCGAAGAACTGGCAGCCGATTTGTCTCAACCGATAGATGTGCTCATTGAACGCGGGATAAATCCGATCGACGTGATGCAGCGCTTCCGCCAAGCGGTTGAATATGAAGCTCCCTCCAACATTGTATCGGACCTCGCTGAACGAGATGTCAATATCTACAGGGATGGGAAAGAGGGTGAGATAACCGAGGACCCCAGTCAGGTCAAAGAGCTCTGGAAGAGAGATGCCAATCAAGGCTGTGATGCAGGATCGCAGGATCTCTCAGACGAAGAAGAGCGAGAGTTGATCGCGACATTACGCCAAAAGACTAAACGGTCGGTCAAGACCGCCAATATGGAAGAGTTTGTAAGGCCGGACCCGACAGAGATGGCGTCCATAGGCATCGACGAACTGAAGAATGCTTTTGATCCACGGAATGAGAGCCAGGGCCCAAGCAATCCAGTTCCGGCCAGGAGTGGAAAGAAAAGGAGCCCGCGAATCACCCTCCGTATGAATGACGATCTCCATGCCAGAATTTTGAAAACAGCCCAGGCACTCGATGTCGATCTCAGCACGATAGTTCGAGAACTAATTGAACGGGGTCTGGAATCTGAATCAGATGCAGGCGAAGCCGCAACCAGCCTTTCAATTCTTCCTGAAGCATTTCAATACTCGGCACCCTTCCGCGCATGGTGTGGCGATTTGCGACCCGAATTTAAAAAGCGCTTCCTCATTCTCATAGCCCTGGGGCACGAAGCATCTCAACGGTGGCGGACAGAATGGGTTCGAAAACTCTATTTGGCCTTGCTACCGATACAGAAATATTTGGAGGATGAAGGTGTCGGACAACGCGGAAAATAAATTTCTTTCAGGAAATTTCGCCGGAAGGTCCCACAGCGAGAGGCGCGGGGACGAGAATATTTTCTCATATCCGCGGCGTACTCTTGTTGAAGAATGCGAGAGTATTTCCATGTCAGACATAAGAAATCGTTTTAAGCGCAAGGAATTGCTTGGCTTAGCGGAACGAGAACGAGCATTTAGAATCCGACATGAGAACAGGCACTATGAAATCACATTATGTGCTGAACGATACCAACAATCCTGGAGATCCAGTGGAACGTCTGACATTGCTCGAGTTTGGCTCCTCTGCGGCTGTGGTCGGCGTGTGCGACGGCTGTACCTCCATCATCGAGATTCCGACAGCGGGGCGAAATGTAGGGCTTGCCAACAACTGCGCTATTTATCCCAAAATTCAGGGAAAACAAAATGGTTTCACCGAATAGTGAAACCACTCAGGAGACTAATCCGACGCCAAGACAAACTTTTTCTCCGGAAACGGACCAAAAGAGTTGTCGAAGAGATCAATTTCATAGAAGGTCAGATATTTATTCTCACACAGCGGGCAAGACCCAAAGGTAGCGGCCGGCGCTTCTCGGGAGTGAGGCGCCGCTATAGGAATGTGAGCTTGATCATCGGTAACCGTTGAATCGGCTAACTTCTTCCGATGAAGTAATGTGACGCCTTTCGCAAACTATCACGTTCGGAGGAAAGGAAATGAATATGAATATGGAAATTGATGGGAATGGTCAGCATGAAGAACAAACAAAAGTTTCTGTCGACAGTAGGGATTATGCGAATTTTTTAAGGGGGTTTGCAGACCTCGCGAATGCAGACATGGATAGGCTTCAGCAAGAAGAGTGGACGGAAGATAGCCTGAAAAATGCTCATCTTTATTGTTACTTAGCAGTGAATTACCTCGCAGAGGATGCTTTCAAGCTGGATGTATTTAGAAAGTATGTTGGGACACTTCGTCGTATTTACTGGAACCCGAGCATGAGGACAGAAGCCCGGTTGTGGTGTAAGCATTCCTATTATTCAATCTTCAAAAGTTTAATGCCATCATATGATTTGATATTTTTCAAAAGGCTTCGTGCGAGCGACTCGCCAGAGGCAGTAATTTTTCGACAGGGGATCCTGGAGATCTACAATTTAATCTTGACCGAGCTCAAGAAGATTAAAGCTACTGGCGCAAAAGAGCGCATAAAGCTGATGCAGGATTTTAGAAAACGCCACGGTTTGCCCAACTCCTTCCATATCGTAACACCATCGGAAAGTGCCCGGGAGGTTATCAACCTCACGCATCCGAATAAGCCGGGAAAGAACCAACTGAAACACATCTTGAATCAAGCACGAAGAGAAAGCTCATTGATTCTCCATCCTACAAACGGGTTAGTAAAAAACGCCAAATTCACTAACCCATAATCGTCATAACTCTATATATATCAATAGCTTTATCCGATTATTGAGGGTTATCATTTTGCTGTTAAAAGATGAGGATGAAAAACGGCAATATGGAATCTTCGTTCCCCCACAATGGCAATTTATATCCCACACGGGATTTCTACCTAACATGCCATCTATCCGGCTCCGGCTTCGAGATTATCGACATCGCGCGGAACGGCAAAATCGCTACTTTCATCTTCAATAGAACTCCGGCTTTGGAACAGGCAGTAGAGGAATTTTTTTCCCCGGGACCTATCCGGAATTTTGTGCATGCGATTAGGGATCTGAAAAGCCGTCTGTACGCCAATTCCTAATCCTTAGCATATATGAGAATGAGGAGATTAAGTGGACATCTTAGAGAGGGCTAATATGCTCGCGCGTTCAGGTTTGAGCATAATTCCCATTCTCCATAATGGATCCAAAGCCCCACCCATAAGCTGGAAAGAATTTCAATCTACTATCGCTGACTCCGATACACTCCGCCGATGGTTCAATGTCAAATCAAATTATGGAATTGCACTTGTCACAGGTGCTGTGAGTGGGAATCTTGAGGTCATCGATTTTGACAATCTGGCGTCCTACGAATCATGGGTTGAGTTGGTTAGACAACAAGGCCAAAAAAACCTTATTGATAAATTGCCGGTCGTTGGGACTCCATCGAATGGACGGCATGTTCCCTATCGCTGCAAAGAGGGCGTTGAAGGAAACCAAAAACTCGCTATGCGGCCTCTCAATGATGGTTCCCTGGAAACACTGATAGAAACGCGGGGCGAAGGGGGGTATGCGCTAACAGTTGGATGTCCTCCAGAATGTCACCCTCTGAAAAAATCCTACGAACTCCTGCAGGGCGATCTGACGACTATTCCAATAATCAATCGGGCAGAGCGCCACTTTCTACTACAAACCGCGAAAGCCCTGAATGAAGCCATAAAGACGAACAAAGAAACAAAGGCTACAAACTATCAGGGCTCTGAACGCCCCGGAGATCGGTTCAAGAAAAAAGAAACATGGGACAACATCCTTTCTCCACATACCTGGGTTAAGGTCTACCAGAAGGGAGAAACAACATATTGGCGAAGGCCGGGGAAACCAGCGCCAGGCATATCTGCCACAACGAATCACCTGGGGCTTGACCTATTATACGTTTTCAGCTCGAATGCTTCCCCTTTTGAAGCGTATACCGGATACACAAAATTCACAGCCTTTGCCTTGCTAAATCACAATGGACATTTCAGCGCGGCTGCGGCGGCTTTGGCATCCACTGGTTACGGAGAAGATCATCATGTCTATGCATCCGAGGAACACCCCTGGCCAGATCGGGCCGACCTACCACCATTGCTTCCAACGGCACCTGCACTTCCGCTAGACATGATTCCAGAGCCTTTCCAACCCTGGCTCTCGGATGTCGCAGAACGTATGTCCGTGCAGCTTGAATCAGTAGCAGCTCCGGCCATTTGTGGCTTGTCCATGGTTGTAGGCCGGCAAATTGGGATTAAACCAAAGAGATACGACGATTGGTTAGTAATTCCAAACCTCTGGGGCATGGATGTTGACCGGCCTGGCATGCTGAAAACTGCGCGAGAAAAAGAAGGGATTAAGCCAGTGAAATGGCTCGCGGATCGAGCCACAAAAGAATTTGAACAGCAATCGCCTCATATCGCCGCAAAAAGAGAAATCCACGAAGCGCAGACCAAAAACATCAGGGATAAAATTACAAAAGCCATCAAGGAAAGCAATCTTACGCTTCTTCCAGAACTTGAGAAGGATCTTGCTGAATTCCTGCTTAAGGGCGGTGGCCTTGATTTAAAAGAGCCGCGCTATTTTACAAACGATCCAACTGTGGAGAAGCTTGGAGTGCTTCTCAAGGAGAATCCACGGGGGATGCTCTTGTATCGTGATGAGTTATCGGGATGGATGAGATCGTTAGATAAGCATGGGAGGGAAGGAGACAGAGAATTTTATCTTGAAACCTGGGAGGGAGGCGGACATCACACCGTTGATCGCATCGGTCGGGGGACCATTGACACACCCGCATTGTGCCTTTCGGTGTTTGGCGGCATTCAGCCGGCAAAGTTGGAAAAACTTGTATCTGATGCTATCCAGGGAGGCGTCGGCGACGATGGAATGCTACAAAGATTCCAGTTAGCGGTTTACCCTGAAAAGGTCGAATGGGCTAATGTTGACCGAGTGCCAAACAAGGAAGCCAAAAATTGCGCTTACCGTATATTTGAGAGTTTGGATAGGTTGAATCCCGCTGAATTCGGAGCCTGCATTGATGAAACCGCAGATATCCCATATCTCCACTTCTCCAATGAAGCACAGGATCTATTTGACTCCTGGCGATCGGAGCTCGAAATGCGATTACGCGCCAGTGATATCGGTTGCGAGGCTTTCGAATCTCACCTGGCAAAATATCGTTCCCTCATGCCGAGCTTGGCGCTTCTATTCCATCTGATCGATGTTTCGGCCGGATTAATTCCACCTGGCCCCATACCGCTTGCCGCCACGAAGCTGGCAGCCGCTTGGTGTGAGTTTTTAGAACAGCATGCGCGTAAGATCTATGCGGTGGCAATGCGGCCGGATCTACGGGCTGCCCATGCTTTGGCAGATAAAATCAGCAAAAATAAGATTAAAGATGGCGACCAGATACGCAACATCTATCGGAATGAATGGAGCTTCCTACAGACCAAAGAAGTCGTATATGCCGGCTTAGCGGTTCTCGAGGAGTGCGGTTGGGCGAGGGTGAAGAGCATCGAAACTGGCGGCAGACCCACTGATATCGTGCGGCTGCATCCAGATCTGAGAGGTAAGAGCGAATGAGTTCCTTTAAATCAAAGTGGATGGACTGGCCGGAAGATTCAAAGGGCAAGAGGTTACGAGCTGCTTCTCTCAAAGAGACTGCTTTTGTCAGTTCTGTCAGTCCTTCAAATAACACTTTTTGGGGAAATAAGGGTATAAATCCAGGAGATCGAAGTGAGGATTTGATCCCTTCTGTAGCATTAGTAAGGATTCAACGAACTGACAAAACTGTCAAAAACCGTCCCTTTGAGGTTGAGCACCGCCATGGAATAGCGTCCGAATCTCATCAAGAGAAGAAGTCAGCGAATGATGAAGCGGCCTCAAATGATCCGGCCTTTCCGACAATCGAATCTGATTGGCCGCCAGAGTGCATTGAATCGGAGAAGCTCATGGGAATGCGCTATGCCCGCCTCTTCCCTCTCTTGGGTCAAGAAGTTCAGATCCCATCTGGTAGAGGCATGTTGCTACAGGTATTTGAAAAACGCGTAATGGTCGAAGCTGTAGGCAAGATCCGTTTTCTCTCACCTAACCAGGTATTCCCGATAGGCACTACAAGCCATGAGCAAAAATAGAGACCACAGAGGTAAACCATTAGAAGCCATTCGCTGGTCAGTACCCGGCACACACACAGGGATGAAGAAGCCTCCAGAAATGGATGGAACTTGCCAGGACATGCAAATTCTGACCGGCTTGGACAGAGATAATAGGCAGCAAATCGGAGCATATGTTGATTTGCCAAAACATGGGGGGCCTGCCTTGGGTAGGCAGCAAGGCTCCAATCGAATTAGCGGGTGAGATTGAATGAGTCAATCTGAATTGGTACTGGTCCCCATCGTCAAATCTCTTGCGGCGCTTACCACGGCAGTGCTTTATCAAAAGCAAGCACGGGCATACCTGAAAATTTCATCGGCTGGATTTAACGAATTGGTAGCGAAGGGAATCATCAATCGATACACGCATGTCGGTGGCAAGCGTCCCTTTTTCCTCAAGCATGAACTTGACGCTTACCTTTACAGCCTTCCCCGTTATAAGATTCATCCGCGTGAGTCATCCCAAACCCCAGAAATCGGGAGCAACTCATGAAATATGTGCGTGAGAGCCGTGGGGTTTGGATCATTGATCTGCCTTGGCCGGACGGAATCCGAAAGAGAATCACGATGCCGGATGAGAAAAAGGCTAACGAGATTTCTTTAAGATTTCAATCCGCGAGGGTGGATGGAACGTGGC
>JAHFUH010000022.1 GCA_023265215.1 Acidobacteriota bacterium | reverse complement strand
GTTGACGACGAGCAACGCCGCGATCGCCGTGCAAGCCCCATGCGCCCTTCGGGTTCCGGCCTCGGGCGGGCATCTGCTTCGTTGCCGCTCCTCGACGATGACACCGCATCGCCTGCGTCGCGACGCCTCGTATCTGCCCGCCCGGCGCTCGCACCAAAATGCAACCTTTATTCATTACCAGGCCCTAACGTCTTGGAAAATGATAGCGCCGGATAATTTTCAAGTTACAATCGGGCAGGAGGATTATTCATGCTGCGCATGTCCAAACGAATACGCGTAATCAGCGCCCTGGCGCTCCTGAATTTTTCAATCGCCACACGGGCTGCATTCTGTGAGGATTCAAACAACCGACTACGGCAGCGGATAGACAGGCTCGAAGCGGGTGTCCGGGCGGAGGAATCCATACGCGCGGTAAAGCGGCTGCAAAATACATACAGCCATTATCTTGAATTTGGCTTGTGGACCGACCTCACCGATCTGTTCACAGAGGATGCTGTCGGCCAATTCCAAAACACTGTAATTACGGGGAAAATAAGCCTTCGTAATTATTTCATGGAGCAAGCCGGACGCACATCGCCGGGCCTCGCGGACAATCAATTGAATTCGCATCTCATCCTGCAACCTATCCTCACGCTCGGAGCAGATGGGAAAACGGCTAAAGGTGCGTGGCACGAAATAACGCTGCTCGGGAAATTCGGCACTTCCGCATCCTGGCTCGGCGGAGTTTACGAAAACGAATACGCGCTGGAGAATGGAGTCTGGAAGATCAGCCGGTTGCGCTTTTTGCAGCAATACAGCGGCGCCTACGATGAATATGGACACAAGGCGCCACCCAAATGGGACATCCCCTATCATTTTGAAGCCGCCCACGTCGGGGTGACCATTCCGCAGAGCGCGCTGCAATCTCCCGTTGCGCCCTCCAGCGCGCCGGCTACAGTTCGTATTGCCCGGATCGCGCAGCATGTACAGCAATTGAATGACGAGACCGAAGTGCAAAATCTTCAGCACAGCTATGGCTACTATATGGACCGTAAAATGTGGGACGACGTCGCGGACCTTTTTGCGGAAGACGGTTTGTTCGAAGTGGGACAACGGGGAGTATATGTCGGCAAAACTCATATCCGACGCGCACTGGAGGTTTTTTACGGCGCTCCACCTCTTCGCAATGGCGAGTTGTTTGATCACATCAATCTCGCGACAGTCGTTACTATCGCGCCGGATGGACGAAGCGCCGGCGCTCGGACAAGCCAATTGAGCATGCTCGGACTGAACGGCGAGTACGCCCGATGGGAAGAAGGTACGTACGAGAATGAATTCACCAAACAGAACGGTGCCTGGAAAATAAAAGCCGTTCACTACTATCCCCGCATGGCCACCGATTACGACAAAGGCTGGGCCAGGGACGCGAAACCTGCGCCCGCGGCGAACAAGGACTTTCCTCCGGACCGCCCTCCAACGCAGGCGTATGAAAGCTACCCGAAGATTTACTATGTGGCGTTCCACTTCGCAAATCCCGTCACCGGCCGTCCTGTTCAATACCCCTCGGGCGCGGTCACGCGGGTGCAAATTGTAAAGCAGAGTGCATCCCGCACAGCTCCTGCTGCAGCCGGAAATTTGAATCCGGATGCAATGGTCGCGAAGCTTGAACACAGGCTCGATTCAGCCATTGGCGTAGACGCAGTGGAAAATCTCAATAGTTCCTATGGCTATTATATTGATGAATCGGCCTGGGACGAGATGGCCGACACCTTCGCGACCACAGGATCGAAGGAAATCACGGGCGCTGGCGTTTATGTAGGACGGGATCGCATTCGCAAGGTACTGAACCTACGCGGCCCGCGAGGCGGCAGGACTCCCGATTTCTTCACTATCCACCAGCTCACGCAGCCCGTCATCCACATTTCGGAAGATGGCAACAGCGCCAAAGCGCGGCTGCGCCTGTTCCAGTGCGGCGGTAATTCAGACGGATCTTCGGGCTCATGGATCGGAGGCATCTATGAGAACACTGCTTTGAAGGAAAATGGCGAATGGAAGTTTGGAGTGCAGGATCTGCACCACATCTTCAATGCTTCCTACCGCAACGGATGGGCAAGATTCGGCGCGGCAGCTCCTCCCAAGGCTAAGGTAGTCATCCCACCGAATCAGCCAATAACCGGCCGTGACATGCCCGGCGGCGGGATTCAGCAAGGACTGGGCGGCGCGGCCTCTCCCAATCGGTTTGCGACCGAGTTTCCGCCGGACCGGCCGATTCGTTCGAAACAGTACGCGTTCCCCCAAATTGTCGAACCCGCTTTCCACTATAAAAATCCGGTAACGGGCCGAATGCCGGGAGAACTGCTGCCATAAATCCGAATGGTTTTGGCTGGGCGCTTGTTAATCCTTATGGCAAGGCCGACCGATATAGGATATTAGAAAGGAGTCTTCCTATGTCAGAATGTGGAAGGTTGGCCAAATGCATATTCTTTAATGATCAGATGTCCATCATGCCCGCTTTGTCCGACATGTATAAACAGCGATATTGCAGGAACGAATTCGATAAATGCGCCCGCTATGTCGTGGCTTCGAAGCTGGGGCCGGAAAGAGTGCCAAGGGATTTATATCCCAACGATATGATTCGCGCGAAGAAGCTCGTTTAAATCTTAACACGCAGGGGACGCTTTCCTGCTTCGCTGTTTCCCTGCTTTTCGGTCCCCTTCAAATGCTCTTCGGTCACCTCCTGCGGATATTTTGTCCTCATTTTTTCCGTATTCTGCGTACTCCACGTCCAACAGGTGTATAATGCGCGGCATCGCAAATACTGGGAATAATCCAATTGAAGTCTGAAACCTATGAGGAGGCGCGCATATGAACAACCGTATAGCTCCTGTCCTGTTGATCCTTTTGCTGGCCAGCTTTGCGCTCGTTTCAATTCCCGCAGCAGCTCAGCAGACCTGCGAAAGCCTGGCATCAGTTAAAATTCCAAATGTAACCATTACGAAAGTCACAGCCGGCAAACCGGGAGACTCGTTGTCCGCTCAAACCGGCGGCATGGGCAATGTGCCGGGCCGGACAATCAAGTCACCTTTTTGCAGAATAGAAGCTTTTTCGGCCCCGACCAGCGACTCCCATATCGGCATCGAAGTGTGGCTTCCCGCTCCGGCGAATTGGAATGGAAAATTTCTGGCCGCAGGCAATCCCGGATTTATAGGCGGACTCACCGCCTCCGGCCTTGCCGGAAGTATGGAGCAGGGATATGTGGCCGGAGGAACCGATACGGGGCACGTGGACACGGACAACCCGGATCGTGACACCCAGGGATTTAAGTGGGCCATAGGCCATCCCGAAAAATGGGCGGACTGGGGCTATCGCGCCGTCCATGAAATGGTCGTGGTAACCAAGACAATGGCCGAGAAGTATTACGGTAAAAAGATTCAATATTCTTACTGGAACAGCTGTCACAACGGCGGCAACCAGGCACTCAACGAAGCCCAGCGTTATCCGAATGACTTTGACGGAATCGTCGCCGCAGATCCCGCCTTCTACATCTCTCACCTGCAGGCGGGCTCCCTTTACGTCAGTTGGGTCGCTCTTAAGGACGGCAAGGAGGGCGCCAGCTTCCTTCCACCCGCCAAAGTTGCTTTGCTGAACAAGGCGGCAATCGCTGCCTGTGACAAGGACGACGGGCTCGAGGATGGTCTGATCGTGGATCCAACAAAGTGTAAATTCGATCCTGCGACCATACAATGCAAGGGCGCCGATTCCGACTCCTGCCTCTCGGCTGCTCAAGTGGATACGGCCAAAAAGATTTATGCTGGAGCCAAATTCAAGGACGGCACTCCCATATACAGCGGCTTTGAACGGGGAAGCGAATCAAACTGGGATTTTATGATTGATAGAGGGCCTTTCTCGGTCAACATCAACTATTTCAAAGGTATGGTCTTTCAGGACCCCAACTGGGATTTCCATAAGTTCGATGTGGATCGAGATACAAAAAAAGCGATGGCGGATACGGCCAAGTACGTGGACGGCAACAATCCCGACTTGAGGCCTTTGAAGAAAGCCGGCGGCAAGCTCATTATAGTTTCGTCCTGGAACAGCCTGGCTCTTCCGCCGAGACAAGTCACGGAATATTACAAGAGCGTGGAAAAGACCATGGGCGGGCCTGCGCAAACGCAGGATTTTGCCAGGCTATTCTCCATACCGGGAGCAGGCGGCTGCGTTGTTGGTCCGAGCTTCAAGGCTTTTGAAGCCATGCAGGAATGGGTCGAAAAAGGCACGGCTCCGGACCAAATCACATACTCCTATAGCGAGGGAGCAAAAGGAGGAAAAGTAACTCGAACCCGGCCGGTATGCGCCTATCCAAAGGTATCCAAATATAAAGGAAGCGGCGATATCAATGACGCCGCCAATTTCACCTGCGTCTCTCCTGGGAAATAGTGCCCTCTGGAATTGGACGCGGAATACGCGGAAATAGTTTCGAGAATTATCTGCGTTTTTCCACACCTTCCGCGAATTCCGCGTCCCCTCCGCGCTTCAATCGTAAGGCGCCAATCGTCAATTATATTGGAGGTTGCTATGGAAGTAAGAACACTCGGTGTGGCAGGGGCAGGCCAGATGGGAAGCGGAATCGCGCAGGTTGCGCTATATCCGGGCGGTCTCGATGTCATCCTGTGCGATATTTCCGAGGATATCGTGCGGCGGGGATTCGAAAGCATCTCAACGAGCATGGAAAAGATGGCAGCCAAAGGAAAGCTGACGGCGGATCAGAAAAGGGACTGCCTGCGCCGAATAAAAACCACTTCAAATATCGAAGACCTGGAGAGCGCTGATTTTGTTGTTGAGGCTGTCATCGAAAATGAGGGCATTAAGGCAGAACTCTTCAGAAAACTGGACAAGGTCTGCGGGGCGGAGGTGGTTTTAGCGACGAATACTTCATCCATCTCCGTCACGCGCATCGCCTCCACTACCGGGAGGTCCGAGAAAATCATAGGCATGCATTTTATGAATCCGGTCCCGGCCATGAAGCTGGTGGAAATCATCCGCGGGCTGGCAACGTCTCAACAAACTTACGATGACACCGAGAAGCTCGCAAAACAATTCGGCAAAGTCCCGGTTGAAAGCAATGACTATCCGGGTTTTATAGCGAATAGAATTCTTATGCCCATGATCAATGAGGCAATTTACGCCTTATTTGAAGGGGTCGGAGCAGCCAAGGCGATTGATGATGTCATGATGCTGGGGATGAATCATCCCATGGGCCCGCTTGCATTGGCGGATCTCATAGGACTGGACACATGCCTGAGCATTATGGACGTGCTTTATCAAGGGTTTGGCGATCCCAAATACCGGCCCTGCCCGCTCCTCAGGAAATATGTGGACGCCGGGCACCTGGGGAAGAAATCAGGCAGGGGTTTTTATGACTACAGGAATCATCAAATATGAGCATACCGTTGCCTGAGAGAGGCGAATATTACAGAGGATTGCTTGTCCTCATTCGACGAGACCAAATTATCGATGTTCACGAACGAGAGTTCATGATCCGGTTGGGACAGGCTCTGGATTTCGACAGACGGTTCTGTGAAAACGCTATTGACGATCTACTGAAAAATCCGCACATCAAAGCCGAACCTATAAAATTTTCGGATAGCGAAACTGCAAAGTCCTTAATGCACGATGCGATCGCGCTTGCGCCGGCTGATGGGATGCTTCATCCAAAGGAATTGTCCTTGCTCAAAGCAGTTGCCGATGCCAACGGGCTAAATGACGAATGGCTTTCCGCCGAGATCGCAAGCCTGCAGTGACGAAGGAACGCGGAATACGCGGAGCACGCTGAAGAACGCGGATAATTATTTGAGATCTTCTCCGCGTTCAATCTTTTCAGACCGCCGCTATGCATTTTTTTCAATTGTGAGGCTTCCAATGCTGCAACCTACAATTTATGTTGGACACGGCAACCCCATGTTTGCTTTGGCGGAAAACAGCTACACGGCAGGATGGCGACGCCTGGGCGAGGAAATTCCAAAGCCGAAAGCCATTGTATCTGTTTCCGCCCATTGGTTTGTCTCCGGAACGCGCGTAACCGTCAACCCATTCCCAAAGACTATTCACGATTTCGGCGGGTTTCCGAAACAGCTTTACGAAGTGCAATACGCTGCACCTGGAGATCCGGACCTCGCCCGCCGGCTGCAGTCGCTGCTGGCGCCTGTGCCCGTAATGATGGACGAATCCTGGGGACTTGATCATGGAACGTGGTCTGTTCTTCGGCATTTGTACCCTGATGCCGACATTCCGGTCATTCAGCTGAGCATCGATGAAAGGCAGCCGGCGTATTTTCATTTCGAATTAGGACAGCGGCTTGCTCCTTTGCGGACCGAAGGCATTCTGATCCTGGGCAGCGGGAATCTGATTCACAATTTGAGCAGGTATACATGGGAACAGCAGACCGAACCGTTCAATTGGGCGGTTCGATTCGAAACAAATATTAAATCAATGATGTCCTCGGGCGATTTAAAGAGTCTCATTCAATATGAGGGCCTGGGGCAGGACGCAGCTTTGTCCGTTCCAACACCGGATCACTATTTGCCTCTGCTCTATGTGGCTGCGACCTGGCAACAGGGTGAGCGCATCACTTTCCCTGTAGAAGGAATTGATGGCGGTTCCATATCAATGCTGACCGTGCGCATTGGATAAATATATTCGCTGAGCCTCTGGTATCTCCACAAATAGCTGAGATATTACCTTTTGCCTGCTATTGCATTGCCGGATGATCATATCCCTGGGATATAATTGAGGAGTTGTTTGAAGCAAATCTCTGATTCTCCGGAATCGCATCAATACAAGGAGGCTGAAAATGAACAGTGAGGATAAAGTATACCGGAATCTTCAGAAGCACCTTGATGAGCAAACATTGGGGTTCCCCGAAACACAATCCGGATCGGATATCGATCTACTGCGGCAGCTTTTCACGCCGGCGCAAGCCGAGATTGCGATGATGTTGCGATACAGGTATGACTCCCTTGAACAGATACAGGATCGCGCTGCCAAAGCAGGCAAATCCATTGAGCAAACGGAGCGTCTACTTGATCAAGCAGCAGGAAAGGGCGTCATTGGACACCGCGTCAAAGATGGCATCAAGCAATACCGGGTCCTACCTTACGTCATTGGAATTCTTGAAAATGTCATTCATAGCGCCCCGCCTGAATTGATGGCGGCGCACCTAAGATATTCCGAGGATGGGCTTTTTTGGAGGGACTATCTAAAAACAAAAATTCCCCAGATGCGCACCATTCCCATTCAAAAAAGCATAAAGACCCGGCATCACATCGGAACTTATGATGAGATAAAAAAACTTATCGAGACATCGGATGGCCCGATTGCAGTCATTGAATGTGCGTGCAGAAGCGGCGCTGAAAAACGCGGAGAGCCGTGCAAGAAAACATCTCGAAAGGAAACTTGCCTCCATTTTCGCGACATAGCCAGGTTTCTATTGGAAAAAGCAAGAGTAGGACGGCAGATCAGCAAGGTAGAAGCGCTCGATATTCTGCAAAAGAACCAAGAGGACGGACTGGTGTTGCAGCCTGCAAATTCACAAGCGCCCGATGCCATCTGTTCCTGTTGCGGCTGTTGTTGCGCGCCATTGAAAGCGCACCATGCACTCCCAAATCCTTTAAGCCATTGGGCAACAAATTTCTATGCGCAGGTGAATCCTGAAATATGCTCGGGATGCGGACTGTGCGAAGAAAGATGCCAGGCGGCAGCAATGAAACTGGATGAGGATAGAAGAGCCGCGATTGTGGACTTGACGCATTGTCTCGGATGCGGTCTTTGTGTGGAAGTGTGCCCGGAAGACGCCATTGAGCTTCGAAATAGCTCCGTGGAAGTCGTTCCTCCGAGCACATCGGAAGAAATGACGGAAGTCATCATGGCCGGCAAGTCATAGAATTTTCCCGCTGCGCCTGCTGCCGCTTTTGTGCAGACAAACGTGGACCAACCGGTTGATTTGTCCGCGTTTATCCGTGTAATCCGCGTATTCCGCGTCCCTGCAGTGTCCCATGTCCTAATTTATGCCGCCGGATAAACGAGGGGATACGGCCCCTTTGACAAACGCATTCCATTGCGGATAGATTTTCTAAAGGACAAGAAGGACGCAATTATGATTTCGCAGGATGATCTTGGCAATCTCAAGGCTATTGCCGGCGAGCAGTTTGTCTCTACCGGTGAATCAGTCCTCAATCTCCATTCCCACGACGAGTCCTATCACACTCCCGCACTCCCCGATGTCGTTGTCTGGCCCCACAGCACAGACGAGGTCAGCCGGATCACCCGCTATGCATTCGAAAAGAAATTACCGATTACAGGCTGGGGCGTGGGAACAAGCCTCGAGGGAAACCCCATTCCTGTCAACCATGGCATCGTTGTCGACTTCCAGGAGATGCAAAAAGTTATCGCAATCCGTCCGGAAGACTTCCAGGTCGATGTGCAGGCGGGGGTGGTATACAAAGAACTGAATAAAGCCCTGAGCCGCCATGGACTTTTCTTCCCGCCCGATCCCGGGGCAGCGGCTACCATCGGGGGAATGATCGGCAATAATGCGAGCGGCATCCGGACCGTGAAATATGGAGGAACAAAGGATCACATCATGCGGCTCGTCGTTGTCCTCCCAGGAGGAGAAGTGATCCGGATCGGGAACCGGGCCAGGAAAAGCTCATCAGGCTACGATCTTATCCACTTGTTTGTAGGATCTGAGGGCACTCTCGGACTTGTAACGGAAGCGACATTGAGACTTGTCGGGCTCCCAGCAAATTTCATGGCTCTCCGCGTCGCATTCCCGGAGGTCAAGAACGCCACCGATACCGTATTCAAGATTATGAGCTCCGGCTTCTCTCCGGCAGCCATGGAATTTCTAGACAGCAATGTGATCGGAGTGCTCAATCGAGACAGAAACCTCACGATGGAAGAACGACCCACGTTGCTCATGGAGTTCAATGGCTTCAGTAACGAAGGCCTCCGAGATGAGATGGACTATATCGAGGAGATCTGTGCGGAGAATAGCAGCACGATCATTGACAAGGGCATTGGCCAGGAGGAACGCGACCGCCTCTGGGAGATTCGCCACCTAACCTTTGAATCTCTTAAGCGGCAGCATCCCGGGCTACTGCCGCTCATCGTGGACGTGGCGGTCCCGCTTTCAAGCTACAGCGACACGGTGGCATTCATCAAGAAGGAAGTGAGCGAGCTCAATGCCTATGTCTTTGGCCATGCGGGGGATGGCAATATCCACGTCGTTGTCATGGATGACCCCGCGGACGGCTTCCGTTGGGCGAAAGTGGATGAGGCAAACCACCGCATCGTGGAGAAGGCTCTGGCATTCGAGGGCACATGTACAGGCGAACACGGAGTGGGAATCGGCAAGCGCTGCTTCCTTCCTGACGAGCATGGAGACAGCCTGGAATTGATGAAGCGGATCAAGAACCTCATTGATCCGGAAGGCATCTTCAATCCAGGCAAGTTTTTTTGATAGCAAAGGAAGTTATCAGGCGGCTAAATTAGGATAAGGAACACCGCTCAAACTATCAGGAATTGCTGACGTTGTGGAAGGATGCCGATCCCGACATTCCCATCCTGAAACAAGCAAAATCTGCATACAGCCATCTCGAACGGAAGGGGCAGCCGACCGGTATGAGACACTAATCTTCCAAACCAAAACATTCGATGCAACCACAGGCGATGAAATATGCGATAGAATCAGCTCGCATGAAGCCCGGTGTAGGCGGTCACAATTCGCCGCAGGGATCTGGCAGCCGGATCTCGTGTGAAGACCGCCAGTAAATCCCTACGAAATCTGCGAAACACTCGGCACCATTCTAAACGGCTATGCTCTGGAACAATATAGACGAGTGATACCTGTCGCCGGCATCCGGCAGGATTGCTACAAGCAATTTTCCCTTGTTTTCCGGTCGCGCCGCCACCTTGACGGCTGCCGCCACGGCAGCTCCGGAAGAAATTCCGGCAGTGATGCCTTCTTCTTTATGGAGACGGTGGGTCATTTCGATAGATTCTTCACTCGATACCCTCTGCACTTCATCAACAATCCCGAGATCAAGAACGTCAGGTTTGAAGCCGGCACCAATGCCCTGAATCTTATGCGGACCCGGCTTCGGAGGATCTCCCTTGATTACAGCAGTGAGGACTGGAGATTCCACAGGCTCCACCGCAACACTCCAAAGGGCCTTGCCTTTGACCTGTTCAATATACCGGCTGACACCCGTAATAGTTCCCCCGGTTCCAACCCCAGATACAAATATATCGACCTTGCCGTCGGTATCGTCCCAGATCTCCGGCCCAGTGGTTTTAAAATGTATCTCCGGATTTGCCGGATTCTTGAATTGCTGTGGTATCCAATATTTTTTGGGATCCGAAGCGGCAAGTTCCTCAGCTCGGGTAATAGCGCCCGGCATTCCTTTGGAGCCTTCAGTCAGGATCAGTTCTGCACCGAAAGCCTTCAATAAACGTCGCCTCTCGAGAGACATCGTTTCCGGCATCGTCAGCACCAGGGAATAGCCGCGCGATGCAGCCACAAATGCCAGTGCGATTCCGGTATTGCCGCTCGTGGGCTCGACGATCGTGACAGAATTGGATCCGCGCTTCAGAATTCCCTTCTTTTCCGCATCCCAAATCATCGCGGCCCCGATTCGGCATTTGACCGAGTAGGATGGATTGCGGCCTTCAATTTTGCCAAGTATGGTGGCCGGCAATCCGGCCGCGATACGATTTAGTTTGATGAGCGGCGAGTTGCCAATCGACAGTGAATTGTCTTCGTAAATTTTCCCCATGTTTTCTCCTTAACTGCATTAAAGAAATAAGAATTTTAGAGCTATATGGATTAAATCCAGGGATTGAGAGGTTATTGCCGATCGGTGTTCGCAGCGGGATTCATGTGGCAATCAGAGCACGCCCCGCAAAACACACCGTCGGCTCGCTACAACAGCAATTGCCAAATTCGAATGCTCTTTTGCGAAGTGAATTCATAACGAATAATTTTTTATCAAGCAATGTTCATAATGTCAATAGGTTTTGTCAAGATTATCCCTTTGTTTCATTCTGGAGAACCAGAAAGGTAAGCCTGATCCCCATGGAGCAAGCGAACACCAAGCTTCGTCCCATAGGGACGCACCGAAAATAGCCCGGCACTTCAGTGCCGGGATTCTGAATGCGTCCAAAGGCAAGTCCCGTAGGGACGGATGAGATGTCGATGGTTAAAGGCTTCAATCGTCCCTTACGGGACTAATTTCGTTCTTCTCGCCTGATTCCCGGCACTGAAGTATCGGGCTATTTTCGCCACGTCCCTCTGGGACGCTCACTGCAAAAGCAGAGCCTTTTCACAACGCCATAGGCAGCATTTTACCGTAATCGGCCACGCCTGAAAAACGTAGCTTTGGCCTGCCCCGCACAGCGCTGACTGCGGGACACACTTGACACTGGGGGCAAGCTTCGTTTTGGCTGCAATAACGGCATTGTCAAAGTGGCCAGGAGACGCCGGCATCGGCGCTGCAGTCAACGCCGAAGGCGTTGCGTCTCATAGCCCAGGGTTGACCGCTGCTTTTTGCGGTCAACCCTGGGATGAATGCACTTTATATCACAACCCTGAAAGGGTTGCGTCCGGGCACAACCCTTTCAGGGTTGTGATGGTATTCGTCTCTACCCAGGGTTGGCGAAAAGCACGCCAACCCTCGGCTATGAGACGCAACGCCTTCGGCGTTGAACGCAGAGCTGAAAATGAATCTCCGGGCTACCTGCACCCACAGTGTCACGTGTGGGTAACAGTCAGCGCACATCGGGCCCAGAAGCTCGCTTCAATTACCCGATGCCCGGGGATTCGCAAAAAACGGTCGCCCGCGGCTGCTTTCTGACAAGGCTCCAGCGCTTAATAAATAATATAAGTCAAGGAGCTTCCGGCGCACTATACTGGAAGCCTGTCCGAGAGAGGTCTGCAATATGACTGCGCCCGTTATTCTCATTGCCGACGATGATGCCAGCTTTCGCCGAGTTCTTGAGTACCAACTCAAGCAGGCAGGATTCAGCGTTGTATCCGTTGAGGACGGAAAGAAAGCTATCGAAGCTTTCACACAAAATCGCATCCACGCGGTGCTCACCGATCTCGATATGCCGGAAGTCTCAGGAATAGAGCTGCTGAAAAGGATAAAGCAGCGGTCTCCTGATGTGCCTGTCATCGTAATTACGGCTTTTGGAACAATTGACTCCGCAGTGGATGCCATGAAACTTGGCGCCTACTACTATCTAACCAAGCCGATCAACAAAGATGTCCTGCTGCATACGTTGGACCAGGCGCTGAAATTTTCCGGGCTTGTATCAGAAAATCGAAATCTGCGGGAAGCCGTTTCGACTCAATTCACATTTGAGGGGATTATCGGATCATTCCAGGGGATGCGCAGGATAATAGAGCAGACCACTCAGCTCGCACAAGTCGATGCCACAGTTCTCATTACCGGAGAAAGCGGCACCGGCAAAGAAGTCCTGGCCAAGGCGATTCATTTTAATAGCCTGCGCAAAGGCAAGCCGTTTGTGGTGATTAACTGCGGCGCTATTCCCGATACTCTTCTCGAATCGGAACTCTTCGGCTACCGCAAAGGTGCTTTTTCAGGAGCAACAACCAACAAAGAGGGGAAGTTCGAGGCGGCGGATGGCGGATCCGTCTTCCTGGACGAAATCGGCGACCTTCCGATAAACCTTCAAGTGAAGGTTTTGAGAGTAGTGCAGGAATACGAGATTGACATCATTGGGGCCAACAAGCCGCGTAAAGTCGACGTCCGGATCATTGCGGCCACAAATCGTGACCTCAAGCAAATGATGAGCGACGGACAATTTCGACAAGATCTGTTTTACCGGCTGAATGTCGCGCCCCTGCATGTTCCGCCGCTTCGCAACCGCAAGCAGGACATCCCCCTGCTCGTGCATTTTTTCGTGGAGCGAATATGCAAACGTCTGGGAAGGCCGCCCGTAAAAATCGGAAGCAGAATCCTCCACAGGCTGGAATCATATTCCTGGCCCGGCAATGTCCGGGAATTGAAAAATACGATAGAAAGGCTGATAGTTTTTTCACGGGAAGATATGGCCAAGATGGATGATCTACCGGAAGAGATTGTGTCTCCCAAATTGGCCGTTGGGAAAGCCGTGCTGCAGCTCCCTCCTGAAGGGATTTCATTAGCCGATCTGGATAAAGAATTGATCGTAACGGCGCTTGAACGGAATCAATGGAATCAAACCCGGGCCGCAGATTTCTTGCACATTTCCAGGAACGCGCTGATTTACCGAATGCAAAAATATCGTCTCGGGTCCTATCAGAATCTGTCTCAGGATGCTCAAATAGCTTTGCCGGATGAAGACGATTCCGAACCTGCAGAACCGGAAGATCTGAAGGTATGAACAATATTCTAAATCGCAAATTGTTGAAAATTGGAATCATCGTCTTACTTGTCTTAACGATAACGATCCTTCACTTCGCAACAAGTATTCACCGTCCTTCTCTTCATCAGATTTATCAGCGAAGCTATTACATCCCAATCGTCTTGGCCGGTTTTTGGTTCGAAATCCTGGGGGGATTGGCAACAGCATTGGGATTGGCAGTTTTATTTATTGTTCATATCTGGCGGGATTGGGCTCACCATCCCGATTATGCATTTCAGCAGTATGCCGAAATACCAACCTATTTTGTAATTGCTCTTCTTGTGGGATACCTTTCCAGACTGCAGCGAAAATCACGAGAGAATTTAGAGAAAGCAGGGGCTGAACTTGCAACGGCCTACAAGAAATTGAACGACACTTTTGATCAGCTGCGACATGCGGATCGGTTGGCTTCACTGGGACAGCTCTCGGCTGGAATTGCTCACGAGATTCGAAATCCGCTTGCATCTATCCAGGGAGCCGTCGAAATTTTGGGGCAAGATGTCCCCGCCGAAGACCCTAAAAAGGAATTTGCCTCAATAGCCAAAAAAGAAGTAGCCAGACTGGAGAAGCTGACCAGTGAAATTCTTCAGTTTTCAAAACCGGCGACTCCCCAAAAGCTCCGAACCGATCCTCATGAAATTATCGAAGCTGCTTGCCGCCTGGTAACAGATCAAGCCCATAAACAAGGGACCGAAATTCTTCGACGTTTTAACGAACAAACTAATAATATTCAGGTCGACCCTGAACAGATCAAGCAGGTATTGATCAACATTCTTATCAATGCAATCCAGGCTCAATCCAAGGGAGGGAGTATTTTAGTTACGGAAAGAACCGAAAACGGGGAATGGATTGGAGCTATTCAGGATGCTGGTCCCGGCATAAGCCCTGAACAATTGGATCGAATTTTTGATCCTTTCTTCACTACCAAGCGCGAAGGAACAGGCCTCGGGCTTTCGATTTCATATCAGCTGGTAAAAAACAACGAAGGCCGCATTTGGGCAACCTCTAAACCCGGGCAGGGTGCATGTTTTTTTACAAGCTTCCCCGTTTCAGTTTCCGAATCCAAGTAGACAGCCTGCCAATCTCCTGGTGATTCCATCCTGTTGGAATTGTCAATTCCTTTCCAGAGATGAAGCCCCTGCATATTCCTCATCGCCATGATTCCCAGCTACGCAGCCAAAGTCTCCGATTGATGAGAATTCAGAAATTTATGGAGATATGGTGTGGATTGCTAAATTTAGTCGAATTCTCAACTTCGGGATTGCGAAAAAGCTATGGAACGGCCGAAATTCCCGGACCGTTCAGCTTCCACCAAATAAAATCATAGGCCTCTTTGTTGAGGCGCTCTTTCAGATCAAAGATGAAATTCTTTTCGCCGCCATACTCTCCATTGACTCGCTCCATGGTAGTCAACCTCAATTGATAAGGTCCCGTACTGCCAACCGAGCCGATATTCTCATACCGCCAAACCCTGGAATCTGATCGGGCGGCGGTTAGATAAACCACAAAACTATCCGTGATCTCAAGAGTTCCCTGTGTTCCGCCCCATCCCTTCAGATGTTTAACGGGTATTGAGTATTTAACCGGAACGCCCGCCGGGATAATTTCGGAAACCAGGGGCTTGGTTACATGCTTTTCAAGGAAGATCCAAGTAGCCTCATTCACCTCCCCATCGAGAATTTCAAAATTAAAAACTCGGTCTTTTCCAAAGACAATCTTCCGGTCTTCGTACGTGAGGATAGCCAGTCTTTTCGGACCCAACAGGCCAATCTGTTGAATGTCTTGATATTTCCATACACGGGCATGCTTTTTGTTCGTTGTCTCATAGGCGACCGTCGATTCGCCAAAAATGATCTCCCCCTGGCAGCTTTTGATCCCATGGTCGTGCCTGACTCTTAGCTTTATGTCCGCCGCCGCCATGCTCAGGCTACTGAGAATAACCGGCCAAAATAATAGCAGCATAGTTCTTTTCATAATCCCTCTCACAAGCCTATTCGGTTTCTTCCTTACGCGGCCAATCCTCATCAGTGTCCCTTAATCTCAGCAAGCTGCCCAAAATTCTGGTCCTTTACTTCTGTCCGCCATTTCCACAGGTAATAAATGGCGGGATAAACCAGCAACTCCAAAAGGAAAGAGGTGGCCAACCCACCCACCATAGGAGCCGCAACCCTTTTCATCATGTCGGCTCCGGTCTTGATAGACCACATAATGGGCATGAGACCCATGAAAGCAGCCGTCACGGTCATGGCTTTCGGTCGGATCCGTTTCACTGCACCGTGGATAATCGCCTCAATCAAACCTTGCTTATTAGTAAGCTTCCCCTGCCGTTTTGCTTCTCCATAAGACAGATCCAGGAAGAGCAGCATAAAGACGCCCGTCTCCGCATCAAGCCCCATCAGGGCTATCATCCCCACCCAAGCAGCAATCGAGATGTTGTACCCCAGCCCATACATCAGCCAGACTGCGCCGATCAGGGAAAAGGGCACAGCCATCATGACCACCGAAGCTTTAAAAGCCGATTTGGTGTTCATATAGAGCAGTGCGAAAATCAAAACCAGCGTTACCGGGATGACGATCTTGAGCCGCTCCCGCACGCGCAGCATGTTTTCGTATTGCCCACTCCAAACCAGGGAATAGCCTTGAGGCAAGGGGAGCTTTTGCCGAACCAATTCTTTGGCTTTCTCTACATAACCGCCGATATCACTGGATGACATATCCACAAAAACATAACCTGCCAGCATTCCGTTTTCATCGCGGATCATCGACGGACCTGTCGCCTTGCGAATATCGGCTATTTGCGCCATCGGGATTTGTGCTCCCATAGGAGTAGGAACCAGCACTTGAGACAGCCGTTCCATGTTATCCCGCAACTCCCGAGGATAACGGACATTGACGGAGTATCTGGCTCTCCCTTCAATTGTGGTTGTCACGGACTCACCGCCGATGGCTGACAGGATGATGTTCTGGGCATCTGCCACCGAAAGACCATAGCGGGCTAGTTGATCCCGCTTCAGGTTGAAATCCACAAAGTAGCCGCCGGCGACCCGCTCGGCAAAAACTGAGCGCGTCCCGGGAAGGTCCTTTAATAATGCCTCCAAATGGCCACCGATCTTTTCAATTTCCGCGAGATCGGATCCGAATATTTTGATCCCAACGGGTGTGCGCACGCCCGTTGTCAACATGTCAATGCGCGCTTTGATAGGCATGGTCCAGGCATTGGTGACTCCTGGAATCTTCACTGTTTGATCCATCTCATTGATAAGGTCTTCCCAGGAGATGTGCTCTGGGGCAATCCTCCGGAGTACAAGATTTTTTAGCCAATCCGGAGACCAGCTTGAGTACCACTGTTTTTTGAATCGCCACTCCGACTGCGGTTTGAGAAGGATCGTGGTCTCCATCATTGAAAAGGGCGCCGGGTCCGTTGAGGTCTCAGCCCTCCCCGCCTTGCCAAATACTCGTGTCACTTCAGGGAAGCCCATGATCATCTCGTCTTGATGTTGCAGGATCGCCTGAGCCTCGGACACTGAAATGCCAGGGAGAGTGGTGGGCATATAGAGAATAGAACCCTCATTAAGCGGCGGCATAAATTCACTGCCCAGCTTCAAATAGACCGGGACGGTGGTGGCCACAAGCAACAAGGCAATTGCAATTGTGGTTTTAGGGTGCTTGAGTACCAGCCGGGCCGGAGGTTCATAAATCCTGAAAAGTATGCGGCTGATGGGATGCTTTTCTTCCCGATAATATTTCCCAACTGTTACCTGGTTGGTAATCCAGGCGATCCAGCGGGGCCGGAAGGTGAAATAATCCATGCGGGCAAACAGCATGCGCATGGCGGGATCCAGCGTCACCGCCAGAATCGCCGCTATAGCCATGGCAAAGTTCTTTGTGAAAGCCAGCGGTCGAAACAGGCGCCCTTCCTGATCAACCAGAGTAAACACCGGCAAAAAGGCCACGGCAATTACGAGCAAGGAAAAGAAGACGGATGGACCGACTTCTTTTAGAGCCTCCAATCGAATGGCATGGAAATCCCCTTTCCGGCCTCCTTCGATCCAGAGCTCCAGCTTCTTGTACGCGTTCTCCACTTCTACAATGGCTCCGTCCACCAGAACGCCAATGGAGATCGCGATCCCAGCCATGGACATAATGTTGGAGTTCATCCCCATCAATCGCATAGGGATGAATGCAAGCAGAACCGAAACCGGGATGGTTACAATTGGAATGATGGCGGAAGGGATATGCCACAAGAAGATGAGGATCACAAAACTGACAATGATTATTTCCAGGATCAGCTCTTCTTTGAGATTGTCGATGGAGCGCTCGATCAACTCCGATCGATCGTAGGTGGTAACTACCTGGACTCCTTTGGGTAGCGACGGTTCAAGTTCCTTCAATTTCTCTTTGACGCTGCGAATCACTTTGTCGGCGTTCTCACTGTGCCGCATCACAACAATGCCTCCGACTGCGTCCCCCTTTCCGTCGAGATCGGCAACGCCACGGCGCATTTCCGGTCCTCTCTCGATCCTGGCAAGATCTCGCAGCAGCACCGGCGTACCTCGTTCATCGGTCTTGACGACGATCTGCTCCAGATCCTCCACATTCTTCACATAGCCATGACCGCGCACCATATATTCAGCGCCGGAGAATTCAATCAGGCGTCCTCCCACCTCCATATTGGCATTGCGCACTGCATCCGAGACCATCATGAGAGGGATGTTGTAGGCGGCCAGCCGGGTCCGGTCGACCGTAATTTGATATTGGCTCTGAAAACCTCCCACGCTGGCAACCTCAGCCACTCCGGGGACCGATTGCAGTGCATAGCGCAGGTTCCAATCCTGAAAAGAGCGCATATCCGCCAGCGAATGCGTGCCGCTTTTATCCACAAGAGCATACTGAAACACCCAGCCCACTCCGGTAGCATCGGGACCGATTTCGGTTTTTACCCCCTGCGGCAAGGAAGAGGTTACTTTATTCAAGTACTCCAGGACCCGGCTTCTGGCCCAGTAGATGTCCGTTCCATCTTCGAAGACGATGTAGACATAGGAAAATCCGAAGTCGGAAAAACCACGGATGGCCTTGACTTTTGGCGCACCCAAAAGCGCGGTGATAATCGGATAGGTAACCTGATCTTCAATGATGTCCGGTGAGCGGTCCCATCGGGAATAAACGATCACCTGGGTATCGGACAGGTCCGGGATGGCATCTACCGGCTGGTTATAAAGCGTCCAGATGCCGAAGGCGACAACAGCGGCAGTGAACATCAGGACGATGTATTTCTCTCTGGCAGAAAATGCTATGAGTTTCTCAATCATCTTTTCCTCATCTCTGATGCAAATCCGATCGGGAATAGCCTGTCGCTGTATTCCCTATTGTCCGTGCTTATGCTCATCACTCGCGCTTGAAATGGAAGCTTTGAGCTTTGATTCGGAATCTAATAGGAAGTTGGCTCCAGTGACCACTTTCTCGCCAGCCGCAATACCTTTTTTGATTTCATAACATCCTCGAACCTTGATGCCAGTCACAACTGCTCGCGGTTCGAAGACTCCATCTCCCTTGGCAACAAACACGATCATACGTTCACCCGTAGAGATGACGGCGCTTTCGGGCACTGCAATCCCTCTTCCCATTGTTCCGCCGAAAATAACATCCACATACATTTCAGGCTTCAGCTTCTCGCCGGGATTAGGAAATTCTAAACGCGCCTTCACGGTCCTGGTTTTCTCATCCAGCGTGGGATCTATAAAAGTCACCCGGCCCCGAAGGGTTATTCCGGATTGATAGGGGAGCTGGATCACGGCAGGCAAGCCGATCTTCACAAAAGGGAGATTGACCTCATAAACATCCGCCAGGACCCAAATGGATGAAAGATCCGTGATGTCGTAAAGGGTGTCCGAGGGCATGACTTTCATCCCCTGGATCGCCGTTTTAGCGCTGATGAACCCTCTCATAGGAGAACGAATTAGCAATGCCCTGATGGGTTCGCGGGTCTTTTCTATTTGTGCAATTTGGTCGTTAGGAATATCCCAGAGCGATAGCCTCTCGCGGGCCGATTCCACCAGGTCAACTCCAGGTAATCTCAATCCTTGCCCGGCTCCATTCATCTGTTCTCTTGCCTTAAGCGCCAATAGATATTCCCGTTGACTGGCCAGCAGCTCGGGCGAGTAGATCGAGAATAATGGATCGCCCTGCTTCACATACTGCCCAACAAAATTCACATAGATTTGCTCAATGTATCCCTCAAACTTGGTATGAATGTGATGGATCCGGGTTTCGTCAGCCGTCACCCGGCCCACCGTCCGGATGCTTTGCTCCAAATCCATTACCTTGGCTTCTTCCGTTATGATTCCCATCGTCTGCCGGCGTTCGGAAGTGATAGTTACCGGTACGTAGCCAGGAACGGAACTATCCCCACCTTCAGGAGTTTCTTCTTCATAGACAGGAACCATGTCCATACCGTCCGGAGCTTTGCCGGGCTTATCCGAACGGAGGGTGGGATTCATGGCGTCCACATAATAGAGAATCCTGCGCTCTTTTTTCACAAGAGCTTTATCTCCCGGATGCCCGGCTTGCTCTTTTACAGCCTTTTCATGTTCATTGGCGCTTTCCATGGGAACCAGTTTCATACCGCAAATTGGGCAATCGCCCGGTTTGTCCGAAATATATGTCGGGTGCATTGGGCAATGGTACTTGACAGCTGCCTTTTCAACAGCCGAAGCTCCCCCCTTGTTGTTGTGTTTTGAAATCAGCCAGTAACCGCCTCCAAACAGGATTACTGCCAACATGAAACCCAGGATAAAGTTCCTCATTGTTGTTCCTCACGCAAAATTACACTGCGGCTAGGAGCCCGTCCGAGTATTAGGAAGGGCCGCGTTCCTGGCTTCTCGCGGGCAGATGTAAGGCGCCGCGATGCAGGCGATGCAGGGACATCGTCGAGGAGCAGCAATGCTGCAGATGCCCGCGCGAAGCCTGAACCCGAAGGGATCTGGGTCCGAAGTCCCAGCCGCATGGGGGTTGCACGGTCTGGGTCCGCGCAGCGGCCCAGCGCGATCGCCGCGTTGCTCGTCGTCAACGATGTCTCCGCATCGACTCCTCCTCGCGCTTGCGCTCGCCGTGCAAGCCCCATACGCGCGACCCCTCCTAATACACGGACAGGCTCCTGGGGTCATAACCCTATTTGCTCTTTGCCTCAAATGCTGACGAGGCTGTCAGCTCTTCCAGTCCAGCCAAGGCCTTCATGTACTCTGCTTGCTGCTCGTAATAGCTTATTCGGTATTCACGGATCGTGACGAAGTTGGAGAGCACGGTGAGAAAGTCCAATCCTCCCGTTTCGTAACTGGCAAGCGAAGATTCCAGCGCCAATTCGGATTGAGGAACAATACGCTTCGAATACAGGTCCAACAGCTTGCGTGCTGCTTCGGCCGCCAGAAAACGTTCGCGAATCCTGGAACTCAAATCCTGCTGGATAGACCGATAGGTCCGCTGCGCTTCATTCAGTCTCAGTCCGGCTTCCTCGAGCCCGTAACGCTGTTTTCTCCAGTAATAGAGAGGGATTTTCACCTGAACTTTGAATTCCCACATAGGTTTCATAGCGCCCTGATTGTAATACCCGCTCATGACATCGAAGTCGGGATAGTATTCCTTCCGTGCCGCCTGCACGCCAAGTTGACGGCTGTCAATAATGGCCTGCTGAGCTCGAACCATGGGCGAAGTCTGATTGGCTATTGCCTGAATCGATGCAATCGATTCGATTGAAGGGATATCTGCAATGGGCTCTGGCCGCCCCAAAGGGCTATCAATTGGAAGGTTGAGAATCGAATTGATTTCGGCAGCCAGGACGTGCGTTTTTTGCTCAAGCGAGACGAGCCGCGTTTCCAGGATGGATACTTCTATCCCCGCTTTGATTACATCCTGCTGCATGGCCTTTCCTGCGGCATATCGGGCATCAGCCACTCTAGCCAGCTGCTGGAGCAGCTCCTGATTGCGATTCAACAGGTCAATGGCTTGATAGGCGAATGTTAATTCATAGAACCTGTTTTTAAGCTGAGTGATAAGACCAAGCTCCCTGGCTCGATACATTTGAGCTTCCCCGTCAGCTTCCTTGCGTGCCATGCCGCTTTTGAGTGCCAACTTCCCAGGGTAAGGAAATTCCTGGGCCACCTGAAAGCCGATATTGCTTGTTGCATCAGAACCCAACCCGCCTCCAGGCAAAGGATAGCCGTTGCTGACCCATCCGACAGTGATCCTGGGGTCGGGAAGCGCACCTTCTTGTGCAGGTCGAGTTAGTGCCGCCTCATATCTCTTTCTTGCAGCACCCAGATCCGGATTACTTTTGAGAAGCTCTGAGATCAAATCATCCAGCCGGACCAGGTCGCTGCTTCTCTGGGATTCCACGGAGGTTTCCGCATATGTCGCATTCATATTGGGGGATATGGCTGCGTCCGATGCCGCCCAGGAACATTGAACAAATAACAATACAAGTGAAATCCCAAAAAGAACACGGCATGCTGTTCTAAATCGTGAAATCATTTCAGTTCCTCCCCAAAGCGGCTTCCTGGATAGCTCATGCTGTTCTGGTAGTGCAATTGGCGCACCAAAAGTAATCAGGCCGAAAACCTTTATTCTTGAACAACTTCTTGGATGCGCAATTTCCCCGGCTCAGAAGACTGTTGGTTTTTCAACAGCCATGTTCATTTTCACACATCTAATTCAGATCGCCATATGCGGTCTCAAATAAAATATCAGGTCAGCACTTCTGGGGTGCAGGCTATCTGTTGAGATAGGGGTGCGCTATAAGCCTTTTCCCAATGGCAATAAAACCGCATTGCGTACATGCCACTTCGTGGTATAGTGCAAACTGATTTGCTGATTTAAAGTCCAAGCTTGCTTTTTGAACTTATCAAGAACGGCCGAGGGATCAGGCCCCATG